>JACZKF010000566.1 GCA_014860175.1 Desulfuromonadales bacterium
TCCTCGAGGAGATCCAGAACGGCCAGTTCGCCCGCGAGTGGATGCTCGAGAACAAGGCCAATCAGCCTTGCCTCAAAGCTCTTCGGCGCCGGGGGGCCGAGCACCAGATCGAGGAAGTCGGCGCCAAGCTGCGGTCGATGATGAGCTGGATCGGCAAGAACAAGATCGTCGACAAGGATCGCAACTAATACGTCGTGGAGTGAGGTTCCAGGAGTGAGGGGCAAGAGCTGAATGCCTTGCCTCCTCACTCCCGGCACCTGCGCCTCACGTCATCCGGAGAGTCATGCGCAATCAGAATCAACCGGTGGCCGTCGAAGGCTACCCCTTTATCGCCCTGTTCGCCTTCGTCACCCTGGTTTTCGCCCTCCTTGGCTGGGCGTTCTTCACCATTGCCTCCCTGCTGCTCACCTTCTTCGCCATCTACTTCTTCCGCAATCCTGAGCGGCACGCCCCCACCGATCCACAGGCGATCATCGCGCCGGCCGACGGCAAGGTGGTCTTCGTCGGCCCGGTGCGCGAGGAGCGCTACTTCCAGGCCGAGGTGGTGAAAGTCAGCATCTTCATGTCCGCCTTCAACGTGCACGTTAACCGAGTTCCCTTCTCCGGCAAGGTGGTCGACATCTTCTACAACCGGGGGGAGTTCTTCAACGCTTCTCTCGACAAGGCGAGTCTGCAAAACGAACAGGCCGGTATCTTGCTGGAGACCGAAGGGGGACAGCGCCTGCTGGTGGTACAGATCGCCGGACTGATTGCCCGGCGGATCGTCAGCTACCCGGTGATCGGCGACCTGTTGCGGCGCGGCGAGCGCTACGGGCTGATCCGGTTCGGCTCCCGGGTCGATATCTACTTTCCGACGGAAGTGGAGGTGATCGTACGCCTCGGCGAGCGGACCGTCGCTGGCGAATCGGTGCTGGGCTACCTGCGATGAGCGACCAGCGGACCGCCGTCGGCCGGCGCGAAAGCTTGCGCCGCGGCGTCTACATCCTCCCCAACCTGTTCACCACGGGCAACCTGTTTGCCGGTTTTTACGGTATTGTGTCGGCGATGAACGGCAACTATCAGGTGGCGGCCTGGTTCATCCTGATTTCCGCGATCTTCGATGCTCTGGACGGCAAAGTCGCCCGATTGACCGGGACCACCAGCAAGTTCGGGGTGGAATATGATTCCCTGGTCGACCTGGTTGCCTTCGGGGTGGCGCCGGGGCTGCTGATGTATGCCTGGGCGCTCAAACCGTTTGGCAAACTGGGGTGGCTGGCCGCTTTTCTCTATGTGGTCTGCGGCGCCCTGCGCCTGGCCCGGTTCAACGTCCAGGTGACCACGGTCGAGTCGAAACGGTTCGTCGGCCTGCCGATTCCTGCTGCCGCCAGCATGGTGGCCGCCTGCGTGCTGCTCTTTTACCACCTCGGCGGCTCGGGGACCATTCAGAAGGTCTCGATACTGATCCTGATTTATGTGCTTGCCTTTCTGATGGTGAGCAACTTCCGCTACTACTCCTTTAAAGACCCGGAGCTGTTCAAACGCCAGCCGTTCGGTTTCCTGGTTCTAGCCATTTTTCTGATCATTGTCATCGTGGCCCAACCGGAGATCATGTTCTTCACCCTGTTTGTCATCTACACCATTTCCGGACCGATTGGTTACCTGGCGCACCTGGTGCGGCGGAAGAAACGCTCCACCTGATTTCGGTGTCACCAAACGCGGTTACCGTCGAGCGGAAAAAAGGTTCGATCCTAGGAAAACGGCTTGACATCCGGCCGGCAACAAAGGTAATTAATCGAAAACTGCAAAGGCGTGGATGAGGAGTAGTAGGCATCTCCCCCTGTCTCAGAGAGCCGGCGGTCGCTGCGAGCCGGTACAGGAAGAAGCCGAACTCGCCTCGGAGCCGCGTGGGTGAAGCCGCCGTCAGGCGGTGTGTAGTTCATGCCGTGAGCCTGCGTAAAGGGACAATGAAGGCCCGCCGTCGTCTCGACGAAGGCGGGCGAATCAGGGTGGTAACGCGAAGCGACAGCTCTCGCCCCTGTAGTGGGCGGGAGCTTTTTTATTTGGCGACCGCTGAAAAATCACCGTCCGCTTCGCCCGACGCCTTTTTTTCAGGAGGAACCATGAGCAAGCCGAAGACCATCAGGATTTTCGATACCACGTTGCGCGATGGCGAGCAGTCCCCGGGCGCCAGCATGAACATCGAAGAGAAGGTGCGCATCGCCCACCAGCTGGAGAAGTTGAACGTCGATGTCATCGAAGCCGGGTTCCCGATCGCTTCCGACGGCGATTTCGAGGCGGTGAAGAAAGTCGCCCAGACCATCCGGGGGGCGCAGATTGCCGGTCTTTGCCGGGCCAACGACAAAGACATTGATCGCGCCTGGGAGGCTCTGCAGTTTGCCGGTGAGCGCGGCCGCATCCATACATTCATCGCCACCAGTGATATCCATATGAAGTACAAGCTGAAGATGAGCGAGGAGCAGGTGGTGGAGCAGGCGGTCAAGGCGGTGCAGCGGGCCGCCCGCTACACCCCCAACGTCGAGTTCTCGGCCGAGGACGCCGTGCGCACCCGGTTGCCGTTTCTGGCCCGGGTGGTGGAGGCGGTGATCGCCGCCGGCGCGACCACGGTCAATATCCCTGATACCGTTGGCTACGCCCTCCCGTGGGAGTTCGCCGAGATTATCCGCTACCTGAAGCAGAACGTGCCGAACATCGAGCAGGCGACCATCTCCGTCCACTGCCACAACGACCTCGGGTTGGCGGTCGCCAACTCGCTGGCTGCCGTGCAGGCGGGGGCCCAGCAGGTGGAATGCACCATCAATGGCATCGGCGAACGGGCCGGCAACTGCTCGCTGGAAGAGGTGGTGATGGCTCTGCGCACCCGCCACGACATTCTTCCCTTTACCACCGGTGTGGTGACCGAGCATATCTACGCCGCCAGTAAGCTTCTCTCCACCATTACCGGCATCGTCGTGCAGCCGAACAAGGCGATTGTCGGCGCCAACGCCTTCGCCCATGAGGCGGGGATCCATCAGCACGGGGTGCTGATGGAGAAGTCGACCTACGAAATCATGACCCCCGAGTCGATCGGCCTGACCCAGAACAAGCTGGTCTTGGGGAAGCACTCCGGCCGCCACGCCTTCATCGACCGGCTCCAGGAACTCGGCTACGACCTGGTCAAAGAAGATATCGAAAAGGCCTTCGTCCGCTTCAAGTCGCTGGCCGACCAGAAGAAGGAGATTTTCGACGAAGACCTCGATGCCATTGTCGCCGATGAGATCATCCGGGTGCCGGAGCGCTACAAGCTGCGGCAGATGAGCGTCTCCTCCGGCTCCTTTGCCGCCCCTTCCGCCACCGTCGAAATGGACGTCGACGGCAAGGTGAAAAAAACCGCCACCATCGGTGACGGCCCGGTCGACGCTACCTTCAAGGCGATCAAGAAGATGACCAAGAGCCAGGCCCGGCTGCTGCAGTTTTCCGTTGGCGCGATCACCGGCGGCACCGATGCCCAGGGGGAGTGTACGGTGCGCCTGGAAGAGAACGGCCGCGAAGTGCTCGGGCAGGGGGCGCATCCCGACATCATCGTGGCCAGTGCCAAAGCCTATATCAACGCCCTGAATAAAATGGCTTCGGTTGTCCAGCGGACGAATGTGAATCTCTAAAGTCGGGAGCCGGAAAGCAAAGGCAAGAGCCGGGACTACAAAGCGGCCAGAAATTTGAGGGGTCGGGAGAAAGATCAGGAAGTCATTCTGAATTTTGACCTTGACTCCTGAATGCTGAAGTTAAGCCAAGGAGCGAACATGGGAAAGAATATCGCGGAAAAAATCTTCGACGCCCATTTGCGGGATGAGCCGTTCCCCGGCACCAAGGTGCTCGACCTCGACCGGGTGCTGTGTCACGAGATCACCACCCCGGTCGCCATTGCCGACCTGCTCTGGCGGGGGAAAGACCGGGTCTTCGACAACACCAAGATCAAAGCGGTGATCGACCATGTCACCCCGGCCAAGGACAGCAAGACCGCCCTGCAGGCCAAGATGCTGCGCGACTGGGCCCGCCGGCATGAGATCGTCGACTTCTTCGACGTCGGCCGCAACGGCGTCTGCCACGCCCTGTTCCCCGAGAAAGGGTATATCCGCCCCGGCTTTACCGTCATTATGGGGGACAGCCATACCTGCACCCACGGCGCCTTCGGCGCCTTCGCCGCCGGGGTCGGCACCACCGACCTGGAAGTCGGCATCCTCAAGGGGGTCTGCGCCTTTCGCGAACCGAAGACGATCCGCATCAATCTGCAGGGGCGTCTCGCCCCCGGGGTCTATGCCAAGGACGCCATTCTCTTTGTGATCGGCCAGTTGGGGGTGAACGGGGCGACCGACCGGGTGATCGAATTTCGCGGCCCCATCGTCGATGCCATGAGCATGGAGTCGCGCATGACCCTGTGCAACATGGCGATCGAGGCTGGCGGCACCAGTGGCATCTGCCTCCCCGATCAGATCACGGTCGAATACCTGTGGCCCTTCATCTGCGCGGACTACGCCAGCCAGGAAGCCGCCGTGAGCGATTTCCGCCGCTGGCATTCGGATCCGGACGCCAGCTATGAAAGGGTTCTCGACTTCGATCTCTCCTCCCTGGAGCCGCAGGTGACCTACGGTTTCAAGCCCGACTGCGTCAAGGCGGTTCGGGAGTTGGCCGGAACCGCCGTCGACCAGATCTACATCGGTACCTGCACCAACGGCCGGATCGAAGATCTGCGGGTCGCCGCCGAAATCCTCAAGGGGCGGAAGATCTCCGAATCGGTGCGTGGCATCGTCTCCCCTGCCACCCCCAAGATCTTCAGCCAGGCGATGGAAGAGGGGCTGATGCAGGTGTTCATGGATGCCGGTTTCTGCGTCACCAACCCGACCTGCGGCGCCTGCCTCGGCATGAGCAACGGTGTGCTGGCGGAAGGGGAAGTCTGTGCTTCCACCAGCAACCGCAATTTCAACGGTCGAATGGGGAAGGGGGGGATGGTCCACCTGATGAGCCCCGCCACCGCCGCCGCCACGGCCATCACCGGAGTGATCACCGATCCGCGGCAGATCTAGTGGGCTGATGAAAAACGCCCATCTGCGGCGTTGCCCTCATCCTTCGACAACGACGTACCTTTCCGGTACGCCTTATGCCTCAGGATTTCGGGCGCCTTGCATCTGGGCATTTTTGCTCAGCCTTGAAAAGTTCAGGCCATTGTCAATTGTCAGATGGAGATTGTGATATGAAGAAGACCTTCAGCGGGCCGGCGATCTTTCTTGACCGCTCCGACATCAATACCGACGAGATCATCCCGGCTAAGTACCTCACCGAGGTGACCAAAGAGGCGCTGCGCCCCTATATTCTGGAAGATCTCAAGCTCGAAGGGTTCGACCCGCACGGGAAGAAGCTCAAGCAGGCGCAGGTGGTGATCACCCGGGCCAACTTTGGCTGTGGCTCCTCGCGCGAGCACGCCCCTTGGGTTTTCGAAGTCAACGGTATCCACACCATCATCGCCGAGAGCTATGCCCGTATCTTCCGGCAGAACATGTTCAACGGCGGCATGCTCGCCATCGAACTCCCCCGGGAGGAGCTCGATCGTCTCTTCGCCATGCAGCAGGAGGGGGAGGTGGTGATCAAAGTCGACCTGCAGGGACAACAGCTGAGTGCCAGCGCCGGTGGCCACAGTGAACTGTTCCGCTTCGACATCTCTCCCTTCGACAAAGCCTTGGTGCAGGCTGGCGGCTGGGTCGATTTCGCCGACGCGCGGTATTGAGCGGGCGACTGCACCTTGGCCTGGGACTAACCTGCATGGTCAGAGTGCCCGGCCGCCGGTCGGCCTTACATGATATGAATCCGGCGGATATCCTGCAGCTGGACGGCAAACGGAATGTTCTTCTCGGTCTGGATCACGTGCGGGGCCGACTGCAGCAGCCGGCCGTGCCGGCTGAGCACCAGGCGATGTATTTCGCTGCGGGGGGCCCGGAAGTAGACTTCATGGCCATCGGTCATCTGCAGGCGCACGGTTGCCGAGTGCATGTTTTAGCAGCTCCTTGATTTTTTTATCGGAAGCGGGAGGCGACTTTGGGCGCAGAATGTCGCCGGGCGGTCACGAGGTGGCGGCAATCAGTGCCGATTGTAGCAGCGACCGGAATCGGCCAGAAAATCACACCCTTCCGCCGGCGCCTCCTCGATTTCGAAGAGCTCGTACAGATCGCCCGGGGCATCCTTCAGCAGCTCGAGGATTTCCTCCCGGCTGTGGCGATCGAAAATGAACAGGTCGTGGGTACTGTCCCATACCGAGAACTTGCGGCCGATTTCGGCCGACCACTGATCATGCCAGCGTACCTTGTCAAGAATTTTCAGGGCCAGCATAGGTGCCTCCTGCGCCAGGAAGGGTTTACACCAAGGTACCCCGCTTTGGCGGTTTTTCAAGGGAAGCGGCGGCCATCATTTAGGGCCCTTGACGTTTTATTCCGCCGCACTGCCGCTGGAGTGATGGAACTCTCCGGCGGCAAGAATTAAAAACTTTTACCCGGTGGCGATCGGTGAGATAATTCTAGACAGCCAGCAAAAGTTCATGGTATACGCGTTTTTTCAGCTGTTCGGTGGCCAGCCCGGAACCCGTACCGGAGCGAAGGCGCCGCCGGCATCTGGCGACGACATACCGCCTGGATCCATTGGGACCGGGACGGAAGGCGATAGCAGTTGGATGGTGCGCCAGGGAAGTTGTCCCGGTGTCCGTTGCGGCCTTTCGGACCCCCCGAAGGGCTTTTTTATTTTTCCGACCCGAAAGGACACAGAGCCGACATGAGCAGGCGCAAGACCATTCTCGACCTCCAGGAGATGAAGGCCAAAGGGGAGCGCATTGCCGTTCTCACCGCCTATGACTATTCCCTGGCGCGACTCGTCGACCGTGGCGGGATCGACCTGGTCCTGGTTGGTGATTCGGTCGGCTCCATCGTTTCGGGATATGACACGACTCTGCCGGTGACCATGGAGGAGATGCTC
Source organism: Desulfuromonadales bacterium (assembly GCA_014860175.1). GTDB lineage: Bacteria > Desulfobacterota > Desulfuromonadia > Desulfuromonadales > JACZKF01 > JACZKF01. The sequence continues at coordinate 6,991 of JACZKF010000566.1, forward strand.
TATCATGCCCGGGCGGTGGTACGTGGGACCGAAACCCCGCTGGTGGTCGTCGACCTGCCGTTTCTCTCCTACCAGATCGATTTGCGCGATGCCCGTCTCAATGCCGGCCGGTTGATCAAGGAGGGTGGCGGCCAGGCGGTCAAACTGGAGGGGGGAGAGAACGTCGCCGAGACCATTCGGGCCATTGTCGATATGGATATTCCGGTGATGGGGCATATCGGCCTGACACCGCAGTCGGTGCACCGGATGGGGGGGTATAAGGTCCAGGGGCGCCAGGAAGAACAGGCGCGTCAGCTCCTCGCCGACGCCCGGGCGGTGGAGGCCGCCGGGGCTTTCGCCCTGGTCCTGGAGGGAATTCCCGCCGCCTTGGCGCGCCAGATCACGGCCGCCGCCGCCATTCCGACCATCGGCATCGGCGCCGGTGTTCATTGTGATGGCCAGGTGCTGGTGCTGCATGACATCCTGGGGCTCTGCGAGAAATATTCGCCAAAATTCGTCAAGAGGTACGTCGACGTTTCGGGGACGATCGTCGCCGGCATCGAAGAGTACGTCCGGGAAGTGAAGGAGGGGAAGTTCCCGGGCGACGAGCACAGTTTCTGACGGGCTGATGAAAAACGCCCATCTGCGGCGTTGTCCTCATCCTTCGACAACGACGTACCTTCCGGTACGCCTTATGTCTCCGGATTTCGTCCGCCTTGCATCTGGGCATTTTTGATCAGCCTGAGAAAGGCATAACGGATTTTTCAATGCGGATCATCACCGATATTCACGAGATGCAGGACGACTCCCTGGCCGCCCGGCGCCAGGGGAAGACCATCGCTTTCGTCCCGACCATGGGCTACCTGCATGAAGGGCATTTCTCCCTGCTGCAGGAAGGGCGCCGGCGGGGCGATCGGCTGGTCCTTTCCATCTTTGTCAATCCGGCCCAGTTCGGTGCCGGCGAGGATTTCGACAGCTATCCGCGCGATCTGACCCGTGACCAGGAAGTGGCCCGGCGCGCCGGGGTCGACATCATCTTCGCCCCCGAGGCAAAAGAGATGTACCCGCGTGGTTACGCGACCTATGTCGATGTGGAAGGGTTGACCGATACCCTTTGCGGCCGCAGTCGCCCCGGGCATTTTCGCGGGGTGACGACGGTGGTGTGCAAGCTCTTTACCGTGGTCCAGCCGCACCTGGCGCTGTTTGGCTGCAAGGATTTTCAGCAGCTGGCGGTCATTCGGCGAATGACCACCGATCTGAACCTGCCGGTGGAGATCGTCGGCATGCCGATCGTCCGCGAGGCCGACGGGCTGGCCATGAGCTCCCGCAACGTCTACTTGTCCCCCCTCGAGCGACAGCAGGCGCTGGCCTTGCCCGACTCCCTCCGGCTCGCCGCGGCGATGGTCCGGGACGGGGAGGGGTGGGCGGAGCCGATCCTGACGGCGGTCCGCGCCCGGCTCACCCAGGAGCCGGATGCGGTCATCGACTATGCCCAGGTCTGTCACGGCGAAACGCTGCAGGAGATGGATGCGATCACCGCCGATTCGGTTCTGCTTCTGGCGGTCCGGGTCGGCAAGACCCGGCTGATCGACAACAGCTATCTAAGAGGCGACTGACGATGCCGAAGAGCAAGGAGCTGGCCCGCGCCACCCTGGAAAATCTCTACCGGATCTTTACCGTTCCCGAGGCCCCCGATTCGACCCTCGGAGCGATCGATCAGGCCATCGCCGGCGACGTCGCCGGCTTCCTGCAAACCCATATTGTCGCCCTGCAGCGGCAGATCGAGGAGATCGAGGCCGACTTCTCCTCCGCCGTCATCCCGGAAGAGCCAACCTTCGTCTCCGAGTACACCGAGTTCGTCAAAGAAAAGCTCGTCGCCCATTCGGTGCACACCGCCGCCCCCGGGTTCATCGGCCACATGACTTCGGCGCTCCCCTATTTCATGCTGCCGTTGTCGCGGATCATGACCGCCCTCAACCAGAACCTGGTCAAGGTGGAGACGTCGAAGTCGTTCACGCCGATGGAGCGCCAGGTGCTGGCCATGCTCCACCGCCTCGTCTACCGGGGCGAGGACGCCTTTTACGATTCCCTGATCCACGACAGCCGGCACGCCCTCGGCGCCTTCTGCTCCGGTGGCACCATCGCCAACGTCACCGCCTTGTGGGTGGCGCGCAACCGTCTCTTCGCCCCGGATGGCGATTTTCGCGGCATCGCCAGAGAAGGGCTGGGGCGGGCGCTGAAGCATCTCGGCTGTGAGGGGATCGCCGTCCTGGTCTCCCGGCGGGGGCACTACTCCTTCGGCAAGGCGGCCGATCTCCTCGGCCTCGGCCGGGATCACCTGGTGATGGTCGAGACCGATGCCGACAGCCGCGTCGATCTGCGCAAGCTGCGGGAGGAATACCGCCGCCTGCGGGAGGAGAATATCCGTCCGCTGGCCCTGGTCGGCATTGCCGGAACGACCGAAACCGGCAACGTCGATCCTCTGGAGGCGTTGGCCGACCTGGCGGCCGAATTCGACTGCCATTTCCACGTCGATGCCGCCTGGGGTGGACCAACCCTCTTTTCCGACCGCCACCGTCACCTGCTGGCCGGCATCGAGCGGGCCGACTCGGTCACCATCGACGCCCACAAACAGCTCTACGTGCCGATGGGGGCCGGGATGGTCGTCTTCAAGGATCCCACGGCCCTTTCCGCCATCGAGCACCACGCCGCTTACATCCTGCGCCACGGCTCCAAAGACCTCGGCAGCCATACCCTCGAGGGGTCGCGACCGGGGAAGGCGATGCTGGTCCACGCCGGCCTGTCGATCATCGGCCGCAAAGGGTACGAGCTGCTCATCGACTTGGGGATCGAGCGCGCCCGCACCTTCGCTGCCATGGTGCGCCAGCACCCCGATTTCGAACTGACCAGCGAGCCGGAGCTGAACATCCTCACTTATCGGTACTGCCCGCGCGAGGTGCAGTGGCGGCTGGCCGGGGCGAGCGCTGAGGAGGCCGCGTCGATCAACACCCTGCTCGACCAGGTCAACCAGCTGCTGCAGAAGTACCAGCGGGAAGCGGGTCAGACCTTCGTCTCCAGGACCCGACTCCGGGTGGCCAGTCACCGCGAGGAAATCACCGTTCTGCGAGCCGTCCTCGCCAACCCGCTGACCACCGACGAGATCCTGGTGGCGGTTCTGGCGGAGCAGTGCGCCATCGTGCAGCAGCCGGAGATCAGCACTCTGCTGCGACAACTGGAGGCTCTCTGTCCTCCCGTCGCAGGTCCCGGGTGCCGGGGCCAAAAACCCTTTTCCCAGGCAATTTGATCGACTGGACTTTGGGCTGCCTTTGAGACTCTACCGTGCCCGCTACCTTCTCCCCATCGCCGGATCGGCGGTGGAAGATGGCGCTCTTCTGGTCGCTGAAGGGCGCATTCTGGCCGTCGGCGCCCGGCGTGCGGTTCAGGCCCACGCCCCATCCGGGACGGAGGTCGTCGACTTCGGCGAGGCGGTGCTGCTGCCGCCGCTGGCCAACGCCCATACCCACCTTGAGTTGACCGATTTTCCCCAGTGGGCGGCGGAGGCGGGGGAGGGGGCAGCTCCCGAGTCGTTCGTCGGCTGGATCCAGCAGGTGATCCGGGTCAAGCGTCAGGTTTCTGCCGGGCGCTTCGCCCCCTCGGTGCAGCGGGGGATTGCCGCCTGCCTGGCCGCCGGGACCGGCGCCATCGGCGATATCCTCTCCTTCCTCCCCGGCCGGGAGCTCCATGCGGCCAGCCCCCTGCGGGGCCGTTTGTTTCTCGAGACGCTGGGGCGTGATCCGCTGCTGTACCGCAATCTGCTCCACACCTTGCGACAGTTGCTGCAGGAGCAGACCGTCGGCCATCTGCAGTTGGGGCTCTCCCCACACTCCCTCTACACCCTTTCCAAACAGCATCTGGATGAAGCGTTGCGGCTGGTCCACCAGCGCCAGCTCCCTCTCACCATTCATCTCGGGGAGTCGCCAGCCGAACGCTCGTTTCTGGCCGAATCGGCCGGTGAGATCGCCGAAAAACTCTACCCCTATGTCGGCTGGAAGGGGATGGTGCCACCGCCGGCGCGCCGCTCCCCGGTCGCCTGTCTTGCAGAAGCCGGCGGGCTGCTCCCCGGCATTCTGCTTGCCCATGGCGTTCAAGTCGATGCCGACGATGTCGAACTTCTCGCCCGAAGCGGGGCGGCGGTCGTTCTCTGCCCCCGCTCCAATGCCCGGCTGGGGGTCGGCAAAGCTCCCGTCTCCCTCTACCGCCAGGCCTGCGTCCCCCTGGCCCTGGGGACCGACAGCCGGGCCAGCTGCGATTCCCTCTCCGTCTGGGACGAACTCGCCTTCGCCGTCCGCTGGTTTGCCGACACTTTGACACCGACCCAATGGCTCACGGTCGCCACCGCCGGTGGCGCCCAGGCACTCGGCCTGGAAGGGGAGATGGGGCGGCTGACGGCCGGTTCCGGAGCCCATTTCCAGCTCCTGACCCCGACCACCCTGCCGAACCTCGGCGAACTGGAAGAATTCCTCTGCGCCCCCGGCCGTAGCGCCGACGTGCGCCACCTCTTTCTCGGTGGCCAGGAGGTGTGGTCGCAATCTCCCACCGGATAATCACCCGTCTCGTCGAAACCGGTTCCACCCGTTCGTTGCTTTTGCTATACTATTGAAGTCCTTGAAATTTCTTTTTGGTGTAGAGCCAGGAAGGTAGCTCATGATCGATGAGACTGGTAGCGTTATTGAACTCAAAGGGAAGCATGTCGCCGTCGTGCTCTGCCAAAAGAGCAGCTTCTGCAAAAACTGCGCGTCGATGGAACAGTGCCGGGTTGGCGACGATAACCGTTCGATGCTGGTCGACGCCCACAATACCATCGGCGCCCGGGTGGGCGACCGGGTACGGGTGGTCACCAGTTCCAAAAGCTTCTTGAAATCGTCCTTCATTCTCTATATCGTCCCCCTCATTGCCTTGGTCGTTGGCGGCATCGTCGGCCAACTGCTGGGAGAACGACTGGAGAGTGGCCCCAACCCCGATCTGCTGTCGGCGATTCTCGGGACCGCTTTTTTGATCGGCGCCTTTCTGACCATTCGGGTTGGTACCCGGGCGCTGCCGCGGGAGAACTACATGCCGCGGATCACTGAAATTCTGGCCGAGGAGTCGGTCTTCGCCGATGAGTTGAAAAAACATGGGGATTAAAGTAGTTGCCAGCAACAAGAAGGCTTTTCACGACTACTTCATCGACGAAGTCTTTGAGGCCGGGCTGGTGCTCACCGGCACCGAGGTGAAATCGATCCGTCAGGGGAAGGTCAACCTCAAGGAGTCCTACTGCCGGCTCAAGGATGGCGAAGTCTTCATCAACAACATGCACGTCAGCCCCTATGAGCAAGGGAATCGGGAAAATCCCGACGACCCGACCCGCGTGCGCAAGCTGCTGCTCAACCGGTCGGAGATTTCCAAGCTGACGCGCAAGGTCGATGAGCGCGGCTTCTCTCTGGTGCCGACCAAGATCTACTTCAAGGAGAGTCGGGTCAAACTGGAGATCGGCCTCGCCCGGGGCAAAAAGCTGCACGACAAGCGCGAGACACTCAAGCGCAAGGAGGCCGACCGGGAGATGGCGAAGATCGTCAAAGGGAAACAGCGCGATTAGCTCTGTTCCTAACGATCTCGAGTGGACGAAGAAGCCCCGAAGGCCCGAGCCTTCGGGGCTTCTTTTCTGTGGCCACGGATTGCCCGCAGCATTCTGCACTCTGGACAGATCGGAACCGGTGAGTATAGTGGTTGGTAAACACTCATGATTCTTCGTGCGCCTGCGACCACCCCGTTGAAGGAGGGAAGAATGATCCGAATCGCCATCCTGTCCGCTGTCACCCTTCTCCTGTTCACCGCCTGCGAACGTCAGCAGGAGTCCCCGGCCGAGATTTCCCGGCAGACGACCCCGACGCCGGTGGCGCCGACGCCAGCTGAATCGCCGGCGGCCACTATCGATCCGGCCCAGGTGCAGGTTCCTCCCCGGGGAGAGGTCAGTCTGGAGACGGGACAGCAGGTTTACCAGAGCAGCTGCGCCAGCTGCCACGACCAGGGGGTCGCCGGTGCTCCGGTCCGGGGCAACCAGGAGCAGTGGGCGGCGCGTCTGGAGAAAGGTTACGAGGCCCTGGTCACCAGCAGTATTAATGGCTACACGGGGGAGATGGGAGTCATGCCGCCCCGGGGGGGGAACCCCAACCTTTCCGACGAGGAGGTCGCGGCTGCGGTCGCCTACATGATGGAAATGAGCCCCTAAGGGACAGGTGCCTGTCGGGCCAGGAGGCGCTGGACAAACGCGTAGTCGGCCGCTTCGTCGATGTCGGCGGCTATCTCCGGATGATCGAGCAGGACGGGGACGATCCTGAGGCGGAAGTGCTTCGAGGCAGCCTTCACGGCTTGCTCCAGAGTGAAAAAGCGAAGAATGCCGCCTCCCATCAGGTACGCCAGGGCAAATTTCCAGCCGAAGGCCGCTGCCGTGCGTAAGGGGACTTTCCGTGATCGATAGATTGTGTCCAGTTGCTCCTCGGAAATAGTCGCGAGGACAGCGGCCGGATCAGCCAGGATCAGATTCCCGTGGCAGACGCTCCTCCCCCGTAAGCGGGTACAGCGCTTGGGACACCCTGCATAGGGGCCGGTGAAGCGGGAGTGGTCGACGGCGCTCACGAACAGGTCCCCCCTCGATCTGTTCTCCAGGCTCTGCTGCAGGAAGGTGGCGATTGCCTCCGGCGTTACCAGCGGGATATCCACGGTGGCAAACAGAATTTGCGCCGACTCCCGAAAGTGGCACAGTCCATGGAACACGCTCTCCCCCGGCCGCTCGCCGCCCGGGACGAAGGTGTAGCGTTCAGGCTCTCTGATCGCTGGTTGCAACTCTCGTTCCGGCCCGACGATACAGATTTGACCGACCTGGGGGGCCTGCCCGAGGGCGGCCAGGACGAAATCGATGGACGGCCGGTCGTGAAAGGAGAGGAGCGCTTTGAGGGAGGGGGTATACCCCTCGAAAAGAGAGATGCGGTTGATGCCGCCGGCCAGAAGGACCGTATCGATTTTCTTTTCAGGCATCGGATCCGGTTTCTCTGCAGCCTCCATGTAGCGTCGGCTCAGGCGGCGCTCTCCGGCGCGAAAGAAAAGGGTCCGGGCACTCCACTCGGGAGTGCCCGTTCATGGGCCGTATGTCAGGCTGATATCAGTCGATATGGCTATCGAACTCGTGAGGATGCTTTTTGACTTCCTCGTAGTTCACCTTGTACCCATGGGTCACTTCCTCGCACGCCCGCCAGTCCCATTTTTCCCGATTTCCCTCTACTTCCACTTCGAGCCCTTCCCCACCACAGGAGATCACCCGTCCTTTCCGGTGGTCGTTCATGTTCTCTACCCAGGTCAGCCGCCCTTCGTAGGAGAGCTCACACATACCTTCGAACTCGATCCGTTTCATTCTTGTCCTCCCTCGCTTGGCGGTTCCAGTCCCGGCGAAAAACCCGACGGGCGAAACAGCGGCTTGCTTCCTCCCCATTATACGTCCAATACAGGCTTGAGTCGAAGGGGCCCCCCACTGGCGGCAGGCGCGTGCGAATCATCCCCCTGTCCCGAACCCGGGATACAGAAGCATCCCGCCATCGACGAAAATGGTGGTCCCGGTGATGTAGTCGGCCTCATCGGAGAGGAGCCAGACGGCGACGCTGGCGACGTCGTCGGTGTCGCCGATGCGGCCATAGGGGATCAGCTTGCACAGCTTGGCCGCCGCTTCCGGCTCTTCCCAGTCGTGGCGGTTGATATCGGTCTTGATCGCGCCGGGGGCGATGCTGTTGACCCGGATGCGCTCGGGGGCGAGTTCCTGGGCCAGGCTCCGCATGAGCTGGCCTATTCCCCCTTTGGAGGCGGCATAGTTCACATGCCCGGCCCAGGGGATCACTTCATGGACCGAGCTGATGAACAGGATTTTGCCGGCGGCGCGGGAGCGCTCCGGGGCGACCCCCCGCCGGCAGAATTCGCGGGCCGCCTCCCGGGCGCAAAGGAAGGAACCGGTAAGGTTGACCGCCAAGACCTGGCGCCAATCCGCCAGCGACATTTTGACAAAGGGGATATCCTGCTGGATGCCGGCGTTGTTGACCAGGATGTCGAGGGTGCCGAACTCCTCCACCGCCTGCCGAAACATCGCCGCTACCTCCTCCTCCCGGCTCACATCGGCACCGATGGCCACCCCCTGGCCGCCGCCCTGACGGATCTCCTGGACCACAGCTTCCCCCTCTTCCGGGTGAGCATGATAATTGACGACGACGGAGGCGCCGGCTCGGGCCAAGGCCAGGGCGATGGCACGGCCGATTCCGGAGGTGGCGCCGGTAACCAGAGCGGCCTGGCCGGAAAGATAGGCAGCAGAAGGCATGAGGGGTCTCCTGTGAAGGGGGATGCCCTAGCCAATCTAGCAATCAAGGGGGGAGTGTCAAGGTGAGGCTGGAGCTGTTGGCTTTTACGGCATGAAGACGCTGCTTGCCAGATAGCCGGTGTAGCCGAGATAGCAGGCGAGCAGGACCGCCCCTTCGAAACGGTTGATGCGCCCGCGCCCCCGAAAACCATAGCCGATCAGGAACAGCGAGACGGTCAGCGCCGCCATGACCAGGATGTCGCGGGAGAAGACCTCTGGCCCCACGGCCATCGGGTGAATCGTCCCGGCGATCCCGACCACGGCCAGGGTGTTGAACAGATTGGAGCCGAGCACGTTGCCGAGGGCGAGGTCGTGCTCGCCCTTGCGGGTGGCGATGATGGAAGAGGCCAGCTCCGGCAGCGAAGTCCCGACCGCGACGATGGTCAAGCCGACGATCAGATCGCTCACCCCGAAGCCGCGGGCGATCTCCACCGCCCCCCAAACCAGCAGGCGGGAGCTGGCAATCAGCAGGATCAGTCCAACCACCAGCCAGACGACCGCCCGGCCCATCGGCATGGCTTTGGCGACCAGTTCCTGCTCCACCTCGCTGCCGAGGGGATCCCCCTTTTTCTGCAGCCCCTGCCAGATGGTCCACCCCATCAAGGCGGCAAACACCCCCAATAATACCCAGGCGTCGGTGCGGGTGATCGCGCCGTCCCAAACCTGCCAGGCCGCCAGGGCGGTGATGGCGGTGAGGATCGGCAACTCCTTGCGCAGCACCTGCGAATGGACGGCGATGGGGCTGATCAGCGCCGTCACCCCGAGGATCAAGGCGATATTGGTGATGTTCGAGCCGTAGGCGTTGCCCAGGGCGATTCCCGGGTTCCCCTGGGAGGCGGCAAGGGCGGAAACCACCATCTCGGGGGCGGAAGTGCCGAAACCGACGATCACCATGCCGATCAGCAGCGGCGGCATGCCGAAATGGCCCGCGGCCGAGGCGGCGCCCTCGACAAAGCGGTCAGCACTCCAGACCAGAAGCGCCAGGCCGAAAACAATAGCCAAAAAGGGGAGGGTCATAGAACTCTCAAAGCTCGGGAATCCTTCCCATCAGATAGCCAGCCGATAGCAGACGAAGGCAATTGACTGCGAAGCCATGGTGTGCGCACTCCGGAGCCCTGATTGCCCAGGAGAAATGACAGCGCCAGGCTGTGGGGAGAATATTTGCCGGCAATGAGTTTGTCAATGGAGGAAAGCTGTCAAGAACGTTTACATTGAATTAAAAGCACTATTCCACCAGAAAATTAAGCTTAAATTCAATAGGATATGCTTCGGCACTATAAATGC
>JACZKF010000567.1 GCA_014860175.1 Desulfuromonadales bacterium
TTTCACTGCTGATAATCGGCATGAGCAAAGGTCTCCGGCTGATCGGGTCCGCTTAGATGAAGTACATGAAGCGGTGGTCGAGCTCTTTCTCCACCCCGATCTTCTTGGCTTCTTCGCACAGATCTTTCAGGCTTACCGAACCGAGGTACTCATGCAGGTGGCGGGTGGCCTCCTGCCAGACTTTCTGGGTGACGCATTGCTGGTCCATCTCGCAGGCTTGGCGCCGGCGCCCTTCGCGGACGCAGTCGACCAGGGAAACTTCCCCTTCGGCGGCCAGAACGATATCGCGAACCGTAATTTCGTCGGGTTTCTTTGCCAGCTGGTAGCCACCCTGGGGTCCCCGTTTGCTTTTGAGCAGGCCGGCTTTTTTCAGATCCTGAAAGATCTGTTCCAGATAGCGCGGCGAAATCGACTGGCGCCGGGAAATATCTTTGATCTGCGTGGGGAGAGCGCCAGAATGGTAGGCCATATCGAACAAGGCGCGCACGCCGTAGCGGCTTTTGGTGGAGAGTTTCATGCTGGATAATCCTCCTTGTTTTGCGTCCTTGTTGTTTTATTTAACTTTAGCATTTGTGTCAAGAAAGAAAAATAGGGGGAGCTGTTGTGTCTGGCCGATTCCCTGGTTTAATATCAGTACACTGTTCTGAGAAATTCTCATGAAAGGTCCGCGCTAACCCTTGGCCTCTTCTCTTTACCCAAATCCTTCCGCCTTGGTGACTTTCCGCACGGCGACCGGTCAGCCGCAGGTCGTGGCGGTTGGCTGGGTGGGGCTGGTCTGCTCGGTGCCGGCGGTGGTTACCGTCGCCTGCCACGGCTTGGCCGCTGATCTTCCCGTGGGCGGCAGTTTCACCATTAATCTCCCCCGCGAAGAACTGCTGCTCGACCCCGCCTGGCGAACCGGCGACCATCTCCGCTCTCTGGCGCAATTCGGCCTGACCTTGCAGGTGTCGGCAGTTACCGGCGGGCTGCTGATCAGCGACTGTCCATTGCAGATCGAATGTCAACGGGGGACGTTTTCCCACCGCCCCGGCCAACCGATGCTTAAAGGGGAGGTGCGCCTGGTCCATCACGACGGGGTGGTCCATGGGCTGGAGACGCCGGTCGATTGCAGTTGGCTTCGACCCTTTACCCGTCCGCTGTCGCCGGCAAACCATTCCGCGATGGCGGCTCCCCCGGTGGAAAGAGCCTCTCTGCACCGGCTCCCCGCCTCCTGATCCGTCCGCCAGGGCGCCAGCTCGGCAACCATCACCGGCTCCAGCCCCCCTGGTCCTCCCGACTATTCCCAAGGTTTGATCACCCCCGACTCCATGGCGGCGCGCTCCACCGCTTCGGCGACTTTCCGGTGCACCTCCGGATGCAGAATGGAGGGGACCAGTTCCCCCTCTTCGGCGCAGGCGGCGATGGCCCGGGCAGCGGCAATCTTCATCTTGTTGTTGATGCGGGTGGCCCTGACGTTCAAGGCCCCGCGAAACAGCCCCGGGAAGCCGAGGGCATTGTTCACGCTCTTGCCATCGGCGGCAAAAGCGGCGCCGGCCGCCAGCGCGTCTTCGGGCTGAATTTCCGGATTGGGGTTGGAAAGGGCGAGGATCACCTGCCCTTTGCGCACCATCTCGGGTTTGATCAGCCCCGGGGCGCCGGTGGTGGCGATGACGATGTTCGCCTCGCCCATGACGTCGTCCAGCGACCCGGGGGTACCGCCGAGCGCGGCCAGCATCTGCCTGGCCGAATCCTTGAGATCGGTACCGATGACGTTTTTCACCCCATAGGCGAGGAGCAGTTTGGAAATGCCGATGCCGGCCGCCCCCAGGCCGATTACGCCGATGACCGATTTGCCGAGCATCAGGCCGGAGAAGCGGGTGGTGTTGAGCAGGGCCGCCAGCACCACCACTGCCGTGCCGTGCTGGTCATCGTGCAGCACCGGAATGTCCAGTTCCGAATCCAGCACATCTTCGATCTCAAAGCATTCGGGGGCGGCGATATCCTCCAGCTTGATGGCACCGAAGGTTGGGGCGATGTTCCGGACGGTGTCGATGATCACCTGCGGATCTTTGCTCTGAATGAGGATCGGGATGCCGCTGATGCCGACAAAATGGTCGAACAGCGCCGCTTTCCCTTCCATCACCGGCATGCCGGCGACGGCGCCGATGTCCCCCAGGCCGAGAATGGCGGTGCCATTGGTGACGATCGCCACCTGATTGTGGATGACGGTATATTTCCAGGCCAGTTCAGGTTTTTTCTGGATGTCGCGGCAGACCTGGGCCACCCCGGGGGTGTAGATTTTGCGGATGTCGCCGATCCCCCGAATCGGCAGCTTCCCTTTCATGGCGATCTTCCCCCCTTCGTGCAGCTGGTGCACCAGGTCGATCACCTCCTCGACAATGACCCCTTCCACCTTCGACAGATTGTCGAGAATTCTCTCCAGGTGTTCGTCGGAATCGACGTAGATGGTCAATTCTCGGGTGTTGTGGGTGATGCCGATGCGCACCATGCGGATGTCGCCGATGTTGCTGCCACCCATGCCGATGGCCGAGGTGAGTTTCCCCAGGCAGCCCGGTTTGTCCAGAATCAGCACCCGCAGGGTTTTGGCCAGCTTGCCGGCCCCTTTTTCGATTTCCATACCAGTCTCCCGTTGGTCAGGCAGCACGGCATCCTCCCCCCCCCGGCCGGCAAAGGGGCCGAAGGTGGTGGTGGCGCGAAAGTGAGGTAAAATAAGACGAAACCACTCATCAATACGGATCAGTCATGTATGAAAATAAAGAAGAATACGAAGCTATCGTCCGCCGGCGCCTGATCGCCCTCGAATGGGCCGTCGGGCATCCGATCGAGCATGGGGCCGGGGGGCTCTGCCCCCGTTGTGGGCTCAGCGGCAATTTCGACGTGGAGGGGCTCGGCTTCAGCAGGGGCAACTCCATCTACTTCAGCACAGTCTATCAGGAATGGCGCTGCCGGGTCTGTGACTACCGGACCATTCACTAGATTGGCAGCGGTTTTTACTCCCCTTGCCCCTTGGCCGCCAGCAGCGCCTGCCAGGTATCTCCCTGGAGAAAGGAGCCGTCGACGTTCTCCTCCATCTCCTGGAACAGGCTCCAGGGGGCGGCGAAGCTGAGTAGCCCGTCCCCGAGCTGCCGGCGTAGATAGAGGCGGGCCGAAAGGTCGGTGAGACCGACCACCCCGCGCGGTCTCTCCCGCAGCGCCTCGCGGTACGGGTAGATGCCGACGGTCTGGCACCCTGCCCCCCAGGGGATGAACACGTTCTCGTTGTCGCCGCGGCCGTAATTGGCCAGGACGACCATGGCCGAGAGCTGGTCCGGGTCGGCGAAGAAGACGACGGTCTGGGGGGTCTGTTGGGCCGGGTCGACAGCCGTCAGTGGCTGGAACAGCAGATAGCGGGCGGGGATCTCGGTCATCGGCAGGCTGGCGATGAACTGCTCTACCTTCTCGGGGCTTTGCAGGTAGCGCTCGCCATGCAGGAAGTGCTCGACGAATTCAGGGCGCACGAAGGGGCGCATCGCTTCGGCTGCCTGCCGGCCGTCGGCCGAATCGGCGTTGCCGGTCGACAGGAAGCGGCAGAAGCACTCCTCCCCTCCGGGGAAGTTGGCGTACTGATTGCCGAAGCCGGCCCCAACGCCGCCGCCGAAGCAGCCGAAGGTTTCCCGGTCACAGACCCCCGGGCGCCCCTTGGCCGCACTGGCGGCCAGCCACATGACGCACCCCCACTTGCCCGGTTCGAACTGCATTGCCTCGGCCGGTTTCTCTTCCGACCAGAGCAGGGCCACCGGTTGATGTTTCAGGCCGACGGCGGCCGCGATTCGACTGTGCATGACTTCACCTCGCAACGGAATGCAGAGAAAAAATTTCCTCATCATAGCCGAAAAGCAGGTGGGGTGAAAACAGATTCGAAGGGGAGAAGGGAAGGGCCGGCAAGACCGGCCCCGGTTCGAAGGGGATGTTCAGCAGCCGGCGGCGCCGGTCACCGGACGGATATAGAAACCGCTCCCGCCCAAGGTCGGGCCGAAGTCGAGGACCTGCCCGGTGGCGTAGGGGCGAACCTGCGAGTCGATGAGAACGGCAATGCCGTCGATCTGGTGCGTATCGTCTTGCGCATTTGGCTCATCCAGAGCCAGGCCCAGTTTGGGCCCCCCTCAGCCAAAACCATGGAAGACAACGCGTAGCGATTTACCTGGGTTATCCTGCAGGAGCAACGAGATCTTCTCGCGGGCCGAGTCGGTGATAGTCATACAGTCCCTCCCCCTTTAGATGGTATATGATATTCCATATATTCATCTGCTGTCAACTGTAAATTCCACTGGATCAGGGTTGCCTTCGGGGGTGGGGGCGAGGTTAAATAGGCCGATGAAGATCGTCTCCGCCAGCCGCCGTACTGATATCCCCGCCTTTTACGCCCCTTGGCTGATGCAGCGCCTGCGTCAGGGGGAGGTGCGGGTTCCCAACCCCTTCAATGCCCATCAGGTGACCACCGTCGATCTCCAGCCGTCGCAGGTGGCCTGCCTGGTGTTGTGGACCAAGGACCCAAGGCCGCTGCTGCCGCATCTGGAAGAGCTCGAAACCCGGGGGTACCGCACCCTTTTTCAGATCACCGTGACCGGGCTGCCGTCGCTGCTCGAACCCCGGGTGCCGCCGGCAGCCGACATCGTCACGGCAATGCAGACCCTGGCCGGGCGCATCGGCCCCGAGCGGATCGTCTGGCGCTTCGACCCGCTCCTGCTCCCCCCTTTGATGGCGCCGGAGACGACGGTTGCCATCTTTGGCCACCTGACCCAGGCCTTGGAGGGAGTCGTCCGCCGGGTCGTGATCAGCTTTGCCCGCCCTTATGTCCAGGTGGTCAGGCGCCTGCGTCGGCATCGTCTCGAACTGGCGGATCCGGCGACTCTGGATCCGCAATGCAAGCGCCGCCTGGCCGCCCCTCTGGCCGCCATCGCCCGGGAGTACGGCCTGGAGATCTCCGCCTGCGCGGAAGAGACGGATTTCGCCGCGGACGGGGTGGCCAAGGGGCGCTGCATCGACCCCCGGCAGCTGCAGGCCGCTTTTGGACTGCAACTCCCCGCGCGCAAGGATCGCGGCCAGCGCCCCGGCTGCGGCTGTCTGCCGAGTGTCGATATCGGCATCTACGGCACTTGCCGGCACGGCTGCCTGTACTGCTATGGCGCCACCGATCGTCTCCTGCTGGGCGGCGCCGTGCACGCTCCCGACGACGCGATGCTGGTGCGTAGCGGGCCCAAGAAGTAGCCGCCGGGAAGCGGTTTCTGAGCTATACTGCAGGTGGGACTGCAAAAACTCTTGTTCGGAGCGCTCCGTTGCTGGCCGTCTCCATTCTGGTTTTATCGATCCTGTTTCAGTTGGCCGCCGCCTACCTGGCCTGGCGGCTGATCGGCCCCTCCGGTGGCCGGCGCGCCTGGCTGCTGATTGCGGTGGCGTTGGTCCTACGGGGTTTTCATCTGATCTATCAACTGCATCTGTATCTCAACCCGGCCATCCCGTATCCGCTCATTGTGCTCGATCAACTGTTCGCGCTGGTCATTTCGATCCTGCTGTTCGTCGGGGTCTATTCGATCGCCCCCCTCTTCCAGGCTTTTCACCAGACTTTGCGGGAAAGAGAGCTCTATCTGCATACCATCTCGCACGACCTGCGCTCACCGCTGACGGTGATTCAGGGGTATGCCGAACTGCTGGAGCAGAAGTTCCGACGGTCGCCGGCCGATCCGGATCGGGGCGAAGCCCTGCACGCCATTTTGCAGGAGAGCGCCCGCATGGGCGCCTTGGTGCGAGATTTGACCGACATCGCCCGGCTCGACGGGGGGCAACTCATCCTCGACCTGCAGGCGGTCGACCTCCCCCGCTATCTCAGCGACCTGGTCAAGACCGGGTTCTCGCCGGCCGAGCGCCAGCGGCTGCAGCTGGACATCCCTGCCGATCTCCCTCCCTTGGCCGCCGACCCCGAGCGTCTCTTCCGGATCCTCATCAATGTGCTGACCAATGCGCTGAAATATTCACCGGCCGAGACCCCGATCGAGCTGCAGGCC
>JACZKF010000568.1 GCA_014860175.1 Desulfuromonadales bacterium
TCCTTCTTCTCCCCTTGGCCGCAGCAAGAGGTGCCGCACCCCGCACCGCAGCACGAATGGCTCCCTTCCCCTCTGATCGAAACAATCTCCCCCTGTTCTCCGGGGCCTAAAAGTCCAAGTGGCATCACGTCGGGTTCTCCCTTCTGCGAGTAGAACTGCTGCCGGGTGTTGGAGTTTCGCTCATATTGATTTTGAAATTCGCTGTCACTTTAATGGTGGATTTCTTCTCTGTCAACTCCTTTTTGATTATGGTTTTCACTTTCTTTGCCAGCGCGATCTCGCCCCCAAAAACGAGGCCAAGGTGGCTACGGAACCCCTAACCGTTCGTTTTCCAACGATTTTCATTATAGTCGCCGAGCTTGAATTCGCTTGTCTTCACGATAAGCTGTGGACGAACCACCTCATTCAGGAGAATAACTGATGCCCGAGATAGCGGTAATTCACGTTCCAGATCGCCAGCTCCCGACGACAACCAACGGGGGCCGGCGATGAAAATAGCTCAGATCGCCCCCCTTTACGAAAGCGTCCCACCCCGGTTCTATGGCGGCACCGAACGGGTCGTCTCCCATCTGACGGAAGAGCTGGTGGCCTTGGGCCACGAGGTGACCCTGTTCGCCAGTGGCGATTCGGTGACCACGGCCCGCCTTTGCGCCACCAGAGAACGCAGTCTGCGGCTGGATGGCGCCTGCGTCGATACGTTCCCCCATCATTTCGTTCACCTGGAGAATGTCTTTCGCCAGGCCGAGCAGTTCGACATCCTGCACTTTCATGTCGATTATCTGCACTACCCCTGGTCGCGTCGGGCCGGTCGGCCCCACGTCACTACCCTGCACGGGCGCCTCGACATTCCGGACCTGATCCCCCTCTACCGGGAGTACGCGGAGCTCCCCCTGGTCTCGATCTCCCATGACCAGCGCCGGCCATTACCCTCGGCCAACTGGGTAGGGACCGTACACCACGGGCTGCCGACCGACATTTATCCCTTCCATCCGGAGCCAGGAAGCTACCTGGCTTTTCTCGGCCGCATCTCTCCCGAGAAACGCGTCGACCGGGCCATCGAGATCGCCATAGGCGCCGGTCTGCCGCTGAAAATCGCTGCCAAGGTCGACCGGGCCGACCGCGACTATTTCGCAACGACCATCCAACCGCTGCTCGATCACCCTCTGGTCGAGTTCATTGGCGAAATCGGCGAAGCGCAAAAAGCCGAATTCCTCGGCCAGGCCCTGGCCCTGCTCTTCCCCATCGACTGGCAGGAACCGTTCGGCCTGGTGATGATCGAGGCGATGGCCTGCGGCACCCCGGTAATCGCCTGGCCCCTCGGTTCGGTCCCGGAAGTGATGACCGACGGCATCTCCGGCTTCGTGGTCAGCAATATCGAGGAGGCGGTGCGGGCCGTCGATAAAGTGACTCGTCTCGATCGGAAAACCTGCCGGCGCTATTTCGAACAGCGCTTTTCGGTGCGGCGGATGGCTCTCGACTACCTGGCGGTGTACCAGAGTATTTACGGCAGCAGCTCTGGTCGGCCGGCCCGCCTGGTCGCCAATTGATGACATCACAGGAGGGTAGCCGATGAACACCCAGGATGTGATCCAGATCAACGATCAGTTCTACATACTGGCGACCTCTTCCCTCGCCTCGGACCTCAGCCGGGTGCTGAAGCAGGGGGAGACCTTCGCGGTATTCGACGGTCATGGCGACATTCTCTCCCTCGGCATGGGGGAGGAGGGGATCTACCACGAGGGGACCCGCTATCTCTCCAGCCTGGAGCTGCGGGTCGGCGGCACCCGCCCGCTGCTGCTCGGCTCCAATGTCAACGAGCACAACGAACTGCTGGCCGTCGACCTGATGAATCCCGACCTGGAAGACGAGGAGGGGCGGCTGGTGCATCGCGACTCCCTGCACCTGTTCCGCTCCAAATTTCTCTGGCAGGGGAGCTGTTTCGAGCAGCTGCGCATCACCAACTTCAGCCTGGCCTCGATCAGCGTCCCCCTCACCTTCAGTTTCAACGCCGATTACGCCGATATCTTCGAGGTGCGCGGCAGCAAGCGAACCGGGCGCGGGCGGCGACTGGAGGATGCCGTCAGTTCCTCGAGCGTTCTGCTCGCTTACCAAGGGCTCGATGGCGAAATCCGCCGCACCCGCCTCAGCTTCTCCCCGGAGCCGATAGAGCTGTCGGCGACCCAGGCGACTTTCCGGGTCAAGCTGGAGCCAAACCAGGAGACCCGGATTTCCATCACCGTCACCTGCGAATGCGAAGGGTGCGAGGTCCAGATGGCCTCCTACAAGAGCGCCTTCACGGTGGCGAAGAGGGAGCTGGAGACCCTACGGCAGCAGAACTGTCAGATCACCTCCAGCAACGAACAGTTCAACCTCTGGGTCAATCGCTCATTGGCCGATCTGCAGATGATGCTGACGCGAACTCCGCACGGGCTCTACCCCTATGCCGGCGTCCCCTGGTTCAGCACCGCTTTCGGTCGCGACGGCATCATCACCGCCTTTGAAATGCTCTGGGTCAATCCGCAGATCGCCCGCGGTGTTCTCTCCTTTCTCGCCGCCACCCAGGCGACGGCCGAGAACGCCGAGCAGGATGCGGAGCCGGGTAAGATCATCCACGAGACCCGCAAGGGGGAGATGGCGGCCCTCGGAGAAATCCCCTTCGGCCGCTACTACGGCAGCGTCGATTCCACCCCGCTGTTCGTCAGCCTGGCCGGCGCCTACTTCGAGCGCACCGGCGACCAGGCGTTCATCGAGTCGATCTGGCCCAACATCCGCCTGGCCCTCGACTGGATGGACCGGTATGGCGACGCCGACGGCGACGGCTTTCTCGAATATGCCCGCCACACCCCCAAGGGGCTGCTGCAGCAGGGGTGGAAAGACAGCTGCGATTCGGTCTTTCACGCCGACGGCACTCTGGCCGAAGGGCCGATCGCCCTTTGCGAGGTGCAGGGATATGCTTTCGAAGCCCGAAGTCGGGGCGCTGTCCTGGCCGAGTTGATGGGGGAGACGCAGTTGGCCGGGGAGCTGCATGGCCAGGCCGAGGAGTTGCGCCAGCGCTTCGTTCAGGCGTTCTGGTGCGAGGAGCTGGGGAGCTATGCCCTGGCCCTCGATGGCCGCAAGCGCCCGTGCCGGGTGCGCGCGTCCAATGCCGGGCACAATCTCTTCTCCGGCATCGCCCTGCCGGAGCACGCCCGACGGCTGGCCCAGACCTTGTTGGCCGAATCGAGCTTTTCCGGCTGGGGGATCCGCACCCTGGCCAGCGGCGAGGTTCGCTACAACCCGATGTCGTACCACAACGGCTCGATCTGGCCCCATGACAACGCCATGGTCGCCTTCGGCCTGGCCCGCTACGGTTTCACCGGCCCCGCCATGAGGGTCATGACGGCGCTGTACAACACCTCCATCGCCATGGACCTGCACCGCCTGCCCGAGCTGTTCTGCGGCTTTCGCTGTCGCCCGGGGCTCGGGCCGATCCTCTACCCGCTCTCCTGCGCCCCCCAGGCCTGGGCCGCCGGCGCCGTCTTCATGCTGCTGCAGGCCTGTCTCGGGCTATCGATAGACGCCCGGCAAAAGGTGGTCCGGTTTCGCTATCCCGAACTCCCCCCCTTCCTGAGCGAAGTCTGGATTCGCGACCTGCGGGTGGCCGGAGCCAGTGTCGACCTGTCGCTGCGTCGCTATGCCGACGATGTGGCGATCAACGTCTTGCGCCGGGAAGGGGCCGTGGAGGTGGTCGTCATCAAATGACATCCAAAGCCATTGCCACCTTGACCATGAATCCGACCATCGACATCTCCTCGACCATCGACGAGTTCGTCCTGGAACACAAAATGCGCTGCTCGGCCCCGCAACGCGACCCCGGCGGAGGGGGGATCAACGTCGCCAGGGTCGTCCATCGACTGGGGGGAAAAGCGATGGTCCTCTACATCGCCGGGGGCGCCACCGGCATGATGCTGCACAAACTTCTGCGCCGCGAAGGGATCGAGGACCGGCGCATCGAGATCGAGAAATTGACCCGGGAGAACTTCACCCTGAGCGAAACCACCTCGGGTCGCCAGCTCCGTTTCGTCTTCCCGGGACCGGAACTGCGCCGCAGCGAATGGCAGCAGTGTCTCGACATGCTCGGCATGTTCATCCCCCGACCGGCCTACATCGTCGCCAGCGGCAGCCTGCCGCCGGGTGTCCCCGACGATTTTTATGCCCGGGCGGCGCAGGTCGCCCGTCGCATCGACGCCCGCTTCATTCTCGATACCGCCGGCGAGCCGCTGCGGATGGCGATGGAGGAGGGGGTCTTCTTGATCAAGCCGAACCGCCGGGAGCTCGAAACGGCGACCGGCCGCAATTTGAGCGAGCCGGTGGCCCAGGAGGAGGCCTGTCGGGAGCTGGTGGCCGGCGGCAAGGTCGAGACCGTCGTCCTCACGCTGGGGGGTGGAGGGGCATTGCTGACCAGCCAGGAGCTGCAGCTGCGGGCCGGCCCGACCCAGGTCCAGGTGGTCAGCGCCGTCGGCGCCGGCGACAGCTTCGTCGGCGGGCTCACCTATGCCCTGGCCCGCAACGGGAAACTGGAGGAGGCCTTCTGGTACGGCATGGCCGCCGTACCGGCGGCGGTCCTGACTCCCGGGACCGAGCTCTGCCGCCCGAAGGATGTGGAAAGACTCTTCAAGGAGCTGCGACCACAGAAACCGTGAATCGTGATCGGTATCAAGCATTGGGTTCCGCCTACGGATCACGGGCTTTTTCCCGAAAGGTACTCAAAAAGGAGACCGACATGAAAGCCGATGAGTTCATCAAACAGGTGAAGGAACGCGCTCATCTTGACTCGCGCGATCAGGCGTTGGAAGCGACCCGGGCTACCCTCTGTGTACTTGGGGAGCGCCTGTTCGGCGGTGAGCGCAACGACCTGGCGGCCCAACTGCCGCCGGAGCTCCAGCCATTCCTGCTGGAGCCGATGGAGAGCGAGAGCTTCGACCTGAAGGAGTTTTTCGAGCGGGTCGGCGAGGAAGAAGGGATCGGCACCGCCCAGGCGCAGCAGCACGCCACGGCGGTCATCTCGGTGCTGTGCGACGCGGTTACCCGGGGGGAGATCGAGGATGTGAAATCGCAGCTGCCAAAGGATTTCGCCGCCCTGTTCGAGGGGACGAGACATTAGGTGCAGCTGTCAGCCATCAGCTATTAGCTGTCAGCCTGAGACTTACAGTTGAGCGCTGACTACCTGCTTTTTCGGGCGGAGGTCTGGTAGAATTTAAACATCCCGCTCCTGGAGGCGCCGATGGAATTCCGCCTGCCTGAGTACCATCCGCCCGATTTTAATGCCCCACCGTTCAGCGGAGCGCCGACGGTGCGTTTCGAACCGGTCGCTCAGGCCGGGGTGGCGCCGGAGGGGTATCATGCGACCTCCATCTTTCCTGAATATTTCCAGCTGTCGCCGGGCAACTGGCGACTCCCCGCGCAAAGCCGCATGGATTGCGCGGTGGTGGCGCGAGGGGAAGAGCTGGAGGTGGTCGAGTTTCGCCACCTGCGGGGAGGTGATCGGGTCGCCTGCGGCCGTCGGGAAAATGGCGAGGACGGCATTTTCGTTCATGCGGACGGATTTGACCATGGGGGGCAGAGGATGGGAAGTTCTCCTTCCGTTCCCTGTTCACCCGCGAGACCTCCTTCTCCATCGATTACGACCAGCTCTATCAACTGCTCGCTTTCGAGCGCGAGCACGGCTTCATCCTCTGGGTCGCCGGCCCGGCGCTGGTCTTCGATCGCGACGCCCGCCAGGCCTTTGCCTCCCTGGTGGAGGGTGGCTATGTGCACGGGCTGCTGGCCGGTAACGCCTTGCCGGCCCACGATCTGGAAGGGGGGATATTCGGCACCGCCCTCGGCCAGGAGATCTACGCCAAGCGCAGCCTCCCCCTCGGCCACTACCATCATCTCGATGCCATCAACCGCGTCTGTGCCGCCGGTTCGATGCGCCAGGCCCTCGCCGACGGGCTGGTTCACGACGGCGTGATGAAGGCGGTGATCGAGCGATCCATCCCCTGTGTGCTGGCCGGCTCCATCCGTGACGACGGCCCCCTGCCGGAAGTGATCGCCGATGTCTACCAGGCGCAGGACGCCATGCGCGCCCTCACCCGCCGGGCCACCACGGTGATCGCCCTCGCCTCTCAGCTGCACACCATCGCCACCGGCAATCTCGCCCCTTCCTACCAGGTGATCGATGGCCGGTTGCGGCCGGTCTTCTTCTATCTGGTCGACATGTCCGAGTTCGCCGTCGGCAAACTCGCCAACCGGGGGACCCTCACCGCCCATGCCATTCTCACCAACGTGCAGGATTTCGTGGTGACGCTGGAGCGTGGCCTGCGGCAGAATTCGAAGGGGTAGGGTCAGGAAAACCAGGAATGCTGGAGTCAGGAAATCAGAAATTGGGAGTTGGAGAGATGCGAATAGACATTCTTGGCGATGACTGTGCCAAATGCCGGCGGCTGCACGATAACGTCCATCAGGCGGTGGAAGAGCGCGGGCTGGCGGTTGAAATCACCCGCACCAACGACCCGGAACTGCTCGCCCGCTACGCCGTGCGCTCCCTGCCGGGGCTGGTCATCGATGGGGTCCTGGAGAGCAGCGGAAAGTTTCTCTCGGTGGCGGAAATCACCCGCCTGCTGGAGAGCAGGACCCGTTAAAAACCCTCAGCGCAGGGAATCGGACAGGTCGGGGGCGATCTCGTCGATGTGCAGGTCCATGGCGCCTCCTGCGTAAGGTGAATTCCAGTCTAGCCAACCTTCGACGCAGCAACACCTCCCTGGTAAAATTTTCCGCTTTCGTTTGTCACAAACCCCTCTCCTCCCCCGTCCTATCGGTAACATCAATTCGGTCCCACCTTGCCGTGCGGCCCCAAACCACAAGGAGAACACAATGTCCGCTAACAGGAAATCCGTCCACACCACCGTCCTCGCCCTGCTGCTCGGCGCCCTGCTGCTCTTTCCCCAACTGGCCCTGGCCCATTGCGACAGCCTCGACGGCCCGGTGGTCAACGAAGCACGCACTGCCATCGAAACAGGAGATTTGACCCCGGTCCTCAAATGGGTCAAGGCGGAGCATGAGCCGGCCATCCGGCAAGCCTTCGAGCAGTCCAGGCAAGTACGGACCCTGAGCCCCGAGGCGAAGGCTCTGGCCGATCGCTCATTTTTTGAGACGCTGGTGCGGGTGCATCGCGAAGGGGAAGGTGCCCCCTACACCGGTCTCAAGCCGGCCGGTCAGATCGACCCGCCAATCGTCAAGGCCGATCAGGCTCTGACCAAGGGCTCCGTCGACCCGCTGGCCGATGCCATCGCCAACCACGTCGGGCAGGCGCTGCGCGAGCGCTTCAACCATGCCCTGGCGGCCCAGAAGCTGGCCGGTGAGAATGTCGAGGCCGGTCGGGAATTCGTCGACGCCTATGTCCAGTACGTCCATTTCGTCGAGGGGATCGTCGGCCTGGTGCACGGCCAGCATGCACACTGATCCATAACGTACCATTGCCCGGAAACAAATCGCCCCTCCAGGCTTCACTTGCGAGGGGCGATTGGTTTATCGAGATGACAGCTCAATCTGTTTCAGTTCAGCACCGTACGCAGCCGCGTCCCCAGCTCGAAGCCGAACAGGTTTCCCAGGGCTGCCCCCCCCAACCAGGCCAGGGCACCGATAAAGACCACCTCCGCCCCCAGCGCACTGAAGGCCGAAAAGGCCAGAACCGCATAGCCGACCAGATAGGCATACCTGATTTTCCCCAGCACCCGGAGCTCTTCCTGGCGCAACGCGACCCCGCTCAGGGCGGCGCCGAAAACCACGAAAAACAGTCCACAGGAGAGATTGTAGAGGAACGGTCCCGCCGCCTCATGCCAGGCATGCAGCCGCAGGTGGTGGGCGCCGAAACCGATCCCGAATTGCGGACACAGGGTCAGAGTCACCAGACCGGCAGTGAGGTTGACGCCGATCAGCTTGGCCAGGACCGCCGCCAGGGAGGGACAGAGCGACTTTTTCACCCGGCGAAAGATCGCCTTCTCTGTCGCCCTTGCAGGGGTTGCCGGCTCCGCCCTGAGAAAGGCGGCAAATTCCTGCTCCTCTTGCTGATCTCTTTGGCTTCCAGTCATATTTTCCTCCCTTTGGCCGGGATGGTTTGCCGCAGGCGGCGCATGCCGCGGCTGAGGATCTGGCGGGCATTCACCGCCGACGTCTGCAACTGGTCGGCGATCTCCCCGAAAGTCAACTCCTCAACGAAGCGAAGCTCCAGGGCCTTGCGCTGGCTGGCGGTCAAGGCGGCAAGCTCCGGCAACCCGAGGCTGCCCGCAGGTTGGTGCGGGCGCACATCGGCGGCCGCGGCCACCAGCTCCTCGGATGTGGTGACGTGGTGACGGTAGACCTGTTGTTTTCGCAGGTGATCGACCATGACGTTCCTGCTGATAGTGAAGATCCAGGGGAGGAAAGGAATCTCCGGGCGGTAGTGCGCCCGCCCCTGGTGCAGCCTGGCAAACAGCTGCTGGAACACCTCCTCGGCCTCGTCCCGGTTTTTGAGCCGGGCCAGAAGATAGCCGAAGATCTTCCCTTTATGCCGGTGATAGAGAACTTCGAAAGCCTGCAAATCCCCATCGGCATAGGCAGACATCAGATCTTCGTCGGTCAAAGCCATGTTCCCTTCCTTTCCCGAATACGTCCGGCGGCCTATTCTTGTGACACCTCAACTTAACCCGACACCCCCGGGTTGCCCATGACCCAAGTCAAAAACCCTAGGCCAAGGACGTCTCCCTGCTGCTTTACCTTGACGACGGTAGCAACTCCCCGACGATCAAGTAGACTGGTTTCAGTGGCTCAGCGTCGATCACGAACTTTTCGCCAACCAGGGAGTGAGAGCGGCTTGAATCGAATGATCCCGGGCGTCTTTTGGATCGCCCTCTTTCTGGCGGTGGTGCTGCTGCCGGTCACCGAGATGCTGGTCTCCCCGGTCCCTTCGGGGCGCCCTTTCTGGCTCGAAGCGTCGGTCGGACTCGGCTTTTTCGGCCTGACCCAGATTGCCGTTCAGTTCGTGCTGATTGCCCGCTTCAAATCGGTCACCGCCCCTTACGGGATCGATGTGATCCTGCAGTTTCATCGGCAGCTGGCCATCATCGCCATTGCCGTCCTGGTGTTTCACCCGCTGATCATCGTCATCGACAACCCCTCCCGCCTGAAACTGCTCAACCCTCTGGGGGGAAACTGGGCCAGCCGCTGCGCCCTGGTCAGCCTGCTGGCGCTGCTGGCCATTGCAGCCACCTCCATTTACCGCGAACGGCTGCGGCTTAATTACGAGCACTGGCGACTTTCGCACCTGCTCCTCGGGGTGGTGGCGGTGGTCTTCGCCCAGCTGCATGTCTCCCTGGCCGGTCTGTACACCAACAACGGCTGGAAACAGGCGATCTGGGTCGGGATGGCGGTGGCCATGGTCGGCGCGGTGCTTTACCTGCGGGTCCTCAAGCCGGCCTGGCAGCGGGGGAACCGGTGGCGGGTGACCGAAGTGCGGGCGGAGCGCGGCGACACCTGGACTCTGGTGCTAGAGCCGGTCGAGCACCCGGGGCTGGCGTTCTTACCCGGCCAGTTCGCCTGGCTCAAGCTCGCCGGCTCCCCCTTCACTCTGGAAGAGCACCCGTTCAGCTTCAGCTCCAGCGCCCAGCGCCAGGATCGGGTCGAATTCAGCATCAAAGCGCTGGGTGATTTCACCAGCACCATCAAGGATGTGCCGGTCGGGACTCTGGCCAGTCTCGACGGACCCCACGGCGCCTTCTGCATCGACCGTTACCCGGCCGTCGGCTACCTGTTCATTGCCGGCGGGGTGGGGATCACCCCGATGATGTCGTTTATGCACACCATGGCCGATCGGAGAGATCCGCGCCCGGTGCTCCTGCTGTACGCCGACCGGGACTGGGGGGGGGTCGCTTTTCGCGAAGAACTCGCCGGCCTGCAGGATCAGCTCGATCTGCAGGTCGTCTATGTGCTCCAGGAGCCACCTGGAGACTGGCAAGGAGAACAGGGGATGATCACCCCCGAGCTGCTGCGGAAGCATCTGCCGAAAGAGCTGATCCTGCGCAACTTCTTCATCTGCGGCCCGCCGCCGATGATGGAGGCGGTGCAGACCGCCCTTCTGGAGATGGGGGTGCGGCAGGAGTTCATCCATATGGAACGCTTCAACCTGGCCTGAGGAGAAGAGGATGCGGCACTTTCTGGCCAATATCGCCACTTACACCATCGCCATCTTCCTCATCAGTGCCGCCGCCCTCTTCGGCTGGGGGCGATCGGCGCAGCTGGTCATCAGCGACGAACCAACCGTCCTGCAGCGCTTCGCCCCGGCGCCCGGGCACCCTTTCGAATGGACTGCGTTGGGAGAAAAGGGTTATCGGCGTAACTGCCAGAGCTGCCACGGCCCCGAAGGGCGAGGGTGGGACCAGTATCCGAAACTCGACCATACCGCCAGTCTGTTTCTGGCTGCAGGCGGGCGCGAGTATCTCATCGACGTGCATCTGTACGGCCTCACCAGCGCCCGCTGGGGGGCACCGATGCCGCCAATGGCCCACCTGCACGACCTGGAGTTGACCGCGGTGCTCAACCACGTACTGACCCATTTCGGCAACGACCAGCGGCTGGACGACCGAACGGTACTCTATGAGCCAGAGGAGATCGGACCGAGGCGTGGGCAGGAGCTGTCGCCCTGGGGGGTGGAAAAACGACGGCAGGAGATTGTCCTACCAGGCCGACAGTGACGCTTGGGTATCCGGCAGCCATAGCGAAATCTATCCGGAGAAAAGATATGAATGCGAATCGACATCTCAGAAATTCTAGCCGTTTTTTCCGCCTTGCGACCATTCTGGCCTGCCTGCTGACGGCACTCGGCGGAACTGTTTTGCCCGACGCCCGGGCGGAGATCTCCCACCAGCACGATGACCCGGCAGTACGCACCGGGGATGAGCCTCTCGGCTCGGTCGACTTCAACGTATCGTGCGCCGAGGCGACCCGACCGGCCTTTGACCGCGCCCTTGGCCTCATGCACCACATGATGTACGTGGAGGCCCGCGCGGCCTTCGAAAAAATCGTCGAAAGCGATCCCGAGTGCGCCATGGCCTACTGGGGGGTCGCTACCTCACTGTTCCAACCGCTGTGGGGAACCCGTCCGAGTTCCGAGGAGTTGAACCGCGGCTGGAGCCTGATCCAGAAGGCAAAGGAGCTGGGTCCGCTTACCGGTCGGGAGCAGCATCTGGTGGCCGCCACCGAGGCGTTTTTCCGCGAGCCCGGACAGGCCGAATTCCGCACCCGGATGAATCGCTGGGCCGAGACGATGGAAGCGGCCTACCGGGCTCATCCGGAAGACCACGATACAGCGGCCCTCTATGCCCTGTCGCGGCTGGCGCTGGCCCAGATGGCCGAGGAACGGGCTTCCCTCCACGAGGAGGCGGAAACCGTTCTTCGCCGCATCTATGAGCAGGTGCCGACGCACCCAGGCGCCGTCCATTACACCATCCATGCCACCGATGCGGACGGTCGCGCCGGCAAATCGCTCGACATCGTCAAGAGTTACGGGGAGATCGCACCGGAGGTCCCGCATGCGTTGCACATGCCGTCGCACATCTATGTCCGCCTGGGCGAATGGCCGGAAGTGATCGAGTGGAACCGGCGCTCGGCCGATGCCGCCCTGAGATACCCCGTCCAAGGGGCGGTGTCGCACCATTTTCCGCACGCCACAGACTACATGCTCTACGCCTATCTGCAACAGGGTGAGGACGACCAGGCACGGGCGGTACTGAAGGAAACCCTGGCCCAGGAGAAGTTCCAGCCCTCGTTCATCAGCGCCTATCATCTGGCGGCGGTGTCGGCGCGTTATGCCGTAGAGCGACGGCAGTGGGCAGAGGCTGCCACCCTGCAGCCACGCTCACCGGACGGTCTCCCTTGGGACGAGGCGGTCTGGGCCGAGAGTCTGACCTGGTTCGCTCGCGGCCTGGGCGGCGTGCATACGGGGGACCTTGACCGGGCCATTGAGGCGGAAGGGAAGATGGCTGAACTGCGTGAGCGCGCGAAAACTGCCGGCGACCAGCACTTTGCCACCTATATCGAGATCGACCGGCTGATCCTCGCCGGCTGGATGGCGCGGGCGCAGAACCGACCCGACGAGGCGATCCGACTCATCCGTAGCGCCGGGGAGCTGGAAAGGACCGTCGACAAGCATCCGGTCACTCCCGGCGCACTGCTACCACCCAACGAGGCGCTGGGCGACCTTCTCACCGATCTCGACCGACCCTCCGAAGCCCTGGAGGCCTATCGCAGCTCCGAGAGGATCTGGCCCAAGCGCTACAACACGCTGCTGGGTGCCGCCCGCGCGGCAACGGCGGCAGGCGATGCGAAAAGCGCCCGTGCCCTCTACACCGCGCTGATCGGGATTGCGGGAGAATCAGATCGCCCCGGGGTGACGGAGGCAAAACGCTTTCTGCAGACATCGAGGGTAGAGGCGGAAAAAGATCAGCAATAGAAAATTCACACCACCCGTGCTAGGGTATGGGCTGCCGTCGCGGACGGTCAGCCCCCAGCCGAGGTGGTCGCATGAAACTGTTCGAAGGGAAAGACATCCCCTGCGCTTGCGCCATGGTCAAACTGTACCGGTTTGCCGAGCCGGTTCTGCTCCTGCTGCTGCGGCAGAAGGGGCGCGCCTACGGCTATGAGCTGGCCCAGGAGCTGAACGACCACGCCTTGACCGGGTCGAACATTGAACGAGGGGCGGTCTATCGCACCCTGCGCACCCTGGAAGCCAATGGCAATGTGATATCGGACTGGGACGTCAGCGGTTCCGGTCCGGCCCGCCGGCACTATTGCCTTACCCCCCGCGGCGAGGAACATCTGCAGGAATGGGCAGAGGTTCTGGAACGGCTCGCCGAGTCGATGCAGGGGTTCTCCCACGAAGCCCGGGCTCTCCAAAGGACAACCAAAGCGGCTGAGTAAGGCCGCTTTTTTCTTTTCCCCTCCCCCCCACATTTTTTTGATTGACAAATACATATGTATATCTATATTTATGGTGTTGTATTTTACACCTATAGGTCGACGTACACCCTCATGAGATCGATGCCGGAACCCTTCTGCCACGCAAACGAACCGATTCTGGCTCACACCAACACCAAACCAGGGAGTAGACCACCATGCACACCCGTTTTACCCTTTTGTTAGCAGCAGTTCTGTTCGCTCTGCCGGCGGCGGCCGCCGTCGATCATCGGGAACTGATCAGTGGCCCGGTGAGCAAAGGCGAGGAGATCACCCGCCAATGCCTGGAATGCCACGGTGAGGACGCCGCCGAGGTGATGAAAACGACGCACTGGAGCTGGTCCGCCGCCCAGAAGATGAATGGCCAAGGAAGCATCGATCGAGGGAAGAAAAACGCCATCAACAACTTTTGCGTGTCGATCTACGCCAACGAGCCGCGCTGCACCAGCTGCCACATCGGCTACGGCTGGAAGGACGCCTCCTTCGACTTCTCGGACCCGACCAAAGTCGACTGCCTGGTCTGCCACGACACCACCGGCACCTACAAGAAAGAGCCGACCGGCGCCGGGCAGCCGGCCGAGGGGGTCGATCTCCTCTTTGTCGCCCAGCAGGTCGGCGCCCCGAGTCGCGTGACCTGCGGCGCCTGTCATTTCTTCGGCGGCGGCGGCGATGCCGTCAAGCACGGCGACCTCGACTCCTCCATGGAGTTTCCTGACCGGAACCTGGACGTCCATATGGCCGCCGAGGGGAACAATTTCCAGTGTCAGGAATGCCACACCACCACTGACCACCAGATCTCCGGCCGGGCGATGGTGGTCTCCCCCGGCAGCGAAGACCACATCGGCTGCGAGAAATGCCACAGCGCCGAACCGCACCGGGAATCGGTGCTCAACCGGCATTTTGCCGCCGTCGCCTGCCAGACCTGCCACATCCCGGCCTTCGCCCGGGAAGTACCCACCAAGACTTCCTGGGACTGGTCGACCGCCGGCCAGGACCGGGTCATTGGCAAGGATCAGTATGGCCGGCCGACCTACGACAAGAAAAAGGGGGATTTCACCTGGGGCAAGAACATTGTCCCCACTTACCGCTGGTACAACGGTCATGCCGGCGCCTACCTGCTCGGCGACAAAATGAACCCGGCGAAGGTGACGGAGCTGAATTATCCCGAGGGGAGCATCAAGGACAAAACAGCCAAGATCTACCCCTTCAAGGAGCACACCGGCAAACAGATCTACGATACCGAACACAACTACTTCATCACCCCGCAGGTATTCGGCAAGGAGGGGTACTGGAAGACCTTTGACTGGAATCAGGCCTCCGCCATCGGGATGAAAGCGAGCGGTCTGCAGTACAGCGGCAGTTACGGCTTCGCCCCGACCATCATGTACTGGCGCATCAACCACATGGTCGCCCCCAAGGAGCAGGCCCTCGGCTGCCTCGACTGCCACGGCGACAACGGCCGGCTCGACTGGAAGGCCCTCGGCTACAGGGGGGACCCGATGGCGACCGGGAAGACGGCGCGGAGGAAGTAATGAGAAAGTAAAAAAAGAGACGAGGGGTGCCGGTGGCGCCCCTCGTCTCTTTTACCCCTGCCCTGTTCAAATCTCACTCCTCGGCGCGGGCCGGCTCCTTGATCAGGCGGTGTTTCATCCGCTTGATGGTCCACCAGACTCCGAACAGCACCACCGGCACCATGGCGGCGAGAACCAGGTTCTTTTGCAACCCGTACTCCTCCAGCGGCAGCCCCGCCAGTAGATAGCCGATCAGTCCGACCAGATAATAGCTGATGGCGGCGACCGAGAGCCCCTCCACCGTCTCCTGCAGGCGAAACTGCAGCCGGCTGCGGCGGTTCATGGAGGCCAGCAGGCTTTTGTTCTGTTCCTGCATGGTCAGATTGACCCGGGTGCGCAGCAGATCGCCGGCCCGCTCGATGCGGCGGGAAAGATCCTCCATCCAGTTCTGCACCGCCTCGCAGGTCCGCATGCCGGGGGCGAGCCGGCGGCTCATGAACTCGTTGGCGGTCATGAAGCCGTCGACCGGCTCCTCCTCGATGTTCTGCAACCGCATGCTCACCAGGGCATGGTAGGCGCGGGTGGCGGAGAAGCGGTAATTGGTGATGGCGCGAAAAGTCTCCAGGCGGGCCGAGAGGCGAGAGAGGCTCTCGAGCATGCCACGCTCCCCTGACGAGCTGTCGGTCTTCGGCATGCGCGCCAGCATCTCGGCCAGCTGCTGGTCCATCTCGTTGAGACCGGGAGAGAGTTTCTTGGCCAGGGGGATGGAGAGCTGCGCCAGCAGGCGGTAGGTCTCCATCTCCATGATCCGCTGCACCAGGCGCCCCATCTGATAGTCGGAAATCCCCCGGTTCTGCACCAGGAACCGGCCGAAGCCGTCGCTGTGGAGCTTGAAGGCGGTGCAGAAGAAGGCCTTCCCCCCTTTGGGTTGGCTGATGATCAGGCGCTCCCCTTCAAAATGGGTGGTCAGCGCCTCGGGGTCGGTTTCGAGAGAGCCATCGTCGACCACCAGGTGAAAAGCGGCCACCGCCTGCCCCGGCAGGGAGGCGAGCCAATCCTCCGGCAGCAGATCGATCACCCGTTCGGCGAAGGGGTGGGCGGTCCCCCGGGGGCGCTTGAAGGTCAGGGCATAGAATTCCATGTGCCGCTCCCAGCGCACGGCAAACTCCCCGAAATCTTGCTGAAAGGAGACCGTCTCCGCCGCCGGGCCTTCGACACGGTAGCGCTGGCAGAGCTCGCACAGCCGCTCAAAGGCGGCGTTTTGCTCATGCGGCTCCGCCTTGAAGGCCAGATGCGAGATCTGCTGCGGGGTCGAAACGACCTGGAACGGGCG
Source organism: Desulfuromonadales bacterium (assembly GCA_014860175.1). GTDB lineage: Bacteria > Desulfobacterota > Desulfuromonadia > Desulfuromonadales > JACZKF01 > JACZKF01. The sequence goes on from JACZKF010000568.1 coordinate 15,853, forward strand.
GGCGTGCAACTCGTCATAGAGGGCATCGCGCAGCGGATGGGTGGAGAAGGGGAGACAGTAGTAATCGGACATGGGGCTACCTCAGGTGAATCGGCGGTCGTGGATGCCGAATGAAAACGGCCAAGGCGCGCGACCGAACGACAGTGCCGTTGGAGCCGGCTTCGTAATGGTCTGCGGTGAGGTTTGCAATGTATCGTGCGGCCCTTTGGCATTCATGTTTGCCCCCCCTCCTGGTGGCGTTCGATCTCCTGCGATGATCCCGGCGAGCGGCCGTCCGCTTTGGTGCAGATGTCCGGCGTCTGCATACGCCCGATCTGGCGATCCTGCCGGCGTGAGAAGAGCAGCAGGGCGGAACAGGCGCCGAGGAGGGCGAGGAACATGTCCGACTGGGTGTCCCAGGGGTCCCCCTGCGTCCCGAGGAATTCATCCGCCCCCTGCCCGAGGGTGACGGCCGCGGCCCATTCGATGAGTTCATAGGAGGCGCTGATCGCCAGGGCGATGCAGACGACCAGGAAGGCGAGCATCTTTCGACCACGCACGTAGGCTCCCCGGATGAGGATCTCCCGGGCGACCAGGGCGGGGACGAGACCTTGGAAAAAGTGACCTATTTTGTCATAGGGGTTGCGGCTGAGATCGAAAAGATCGGCGAGGTGGAAACCGAGGGGGACCCGCGCATAGGTATAGGCGCCCCCCATCATGAGCACCAGGGCGTGGAGAAAGATGAGGGTGTAGAGCAGGTCAGTCAGCGGGAACCGCCGATAGGTCGCCCCCAGAAGGGGCAAGGCGATAAGGACGGGGAGGACCTCCAGCGCCCAGGTCAGGCGGTCATAGGGGTTAAGGCCGGAGAGCGCCAGGAGAGCGAACAGGATAAGGGCGGCGAGGGCCAGGGTACGGGGGCGGGTCGGTGACACAGGTATCCTCCCTTACCAATTCATTCCATCGCTCGAGAATAGCGTGTCGGGGAGGACAGGTCAACGCCTTAGCCG
>JACZKF010000569.1 GCA_014860175.1 Desulfuromonadales bacterium
CGTCTGGCCCACCGCAGTTATGAAGCGCTGCGCCAGCGCATCGGCCTGCAGTTTCATCTCGAGCCGCTGACCCTCGAGGAGACGGCCGAATACCTCGACCATCGCCTGACCATGGCCGGGGGGCGGCCCGGGCTGTTTCTCCCGGCGGCGGTCGAGGGGGTCTACCGCTACTCCGGGGGGGTCCCCCGCAAGATCAACCAGGCGGCTTCGCTGGCGCTGCTGGAGGGTTTCGGCAGAGAGGCAGCCTGGATCGGACCGGAAATCATCGAGGCTGTCGTCCCGGAGCTCGAGTTGAGTCCAAGGAAATCGGTACCCCGGAGGAAGTATGGACCTGGCAGAGATTCGCAAAAAAGCCAAGGGTAAGGGGGGAGAGGTCCCCGCTATCCAAGGGGCGGCTGCAACCAACCTGGCGCCTGCCCGACTGCCGGACGAGCCGTTCGAACTGCCGTTCGAGCCGTTCGAGTTGTTAGAGCCGGTCGAGCCGGTCGAGCTGCCGTTGGCGGCGGCGGCGAGCCCGAGACTGGTCGCTCCCGCGGCTTTGGCGGCGGTCTACGATCCGATCGCGGCGCTGTTCGAGATGCCTGCTGCCGTTGATCTGGCGACCGAGGAGAGCTACCTGGGGTCGTTGCGCCAGGGCTCCGCCCAGGAGCAGACCGACTATCGCCAACTGCTCACCTTCTCCCTCGGCAGCGAGGATTATGCTCTGGACATCGGATCTATCCGCGAGATAATAAAACCCAGGGAGGTCACCGACATACCACGGGTCCCCGAATTCATTCTCGGGATCATTTCTTTGCGCGGCATCATCATTCCAGTCTATGATCTGAAGCAGCGCCTGAAACTGGGGAAAACCGAGATCTCCCCCGTTTCGCGCATCATCGTCAGTCAACATGAAGAGCGGGTGGTGGGATTGCTGGTCGACAGTATCACTCAGGTGGTGCAAGTGCCGAAACAGAAGATCGAACCGCCCCCCGCCGTCCTTTCCGGTCTCGACCGCGACATGGTGGAGGGGGTTGGGCGAGTGGAGAACAGGATGATGATCCTGCTTCATCTCCCCTGTGTAGTTGATGCAGAACTTGTCTGAGGGCGCAGAAAGGAGTGGATCCGTGTCGAAACAGAAAATTCTGATTGTCGAGGATGAAGAGAGTCTGCTCAAGTTGGAGAGCATCCTGTTGACCTCCAAGGGGTTCGATGTCCAGGGGGTCACCAACGGGCAGGCGGCTCTTGATGCGATCGCCGCGGAACACCCCGACCTGGTTCTGCTCGATATCATGCTCCCCGAGATTGATGGCTTCGAGGTCTGCCGGCGGATCAAGAACGATCCGGCCACCCGCCAGATTCCGGTGATCATGCTGACGGCCAAGAAAAGCCGGGAAGATATGGCCCGGGGGGAAAAGGTCGGGGCCGACTGGTACATCACCAAACCGTTCAAATCGGCCATGGTGATAGAAACCATCCAGCGGTTTCTCGCCAAATGAAAGCGGCCGTAAGGGGACAGAGTGTCGAGATTCGGGAGGGAGTGCGCCACGAAATTCAACTGGCCTGCTTTCGGATCGGCCCCGAAATGTACGCCCTTGATATCATGCGGATCAAAGAGATCATCCGCCCGCAAAAGCTGACCATCATCCCCAAGGCGCCCCCCTTTGTCGAAGGGGTGATCAACCTGCGCGGGGTGGTGATTCCGGTGGTCGATCTGCGCAAGCGCTTCGACCAGCCGACGGCGACCGACCGCAAGACCCGGGTGATTATCTGCTCGCTGGCCGGCAAAGTGCTCGGCCTGGTGGTCGATGACGTCACCGAAGTGCGTCGCTGTACGCGGCAGGACATCCAGCCGCCCCCTCAGTTTCTCAAAGGGAAGGGGGCCGATTTTTTCCTCGGAGTCTGCCGCCGGGAGGACCAGCTGGTGATGCTGCTCGACCTCGACCAGATCCTCTCCTCGGGGGAAAAGATCGGACTGGATAGCATTGAGGCCATTAAATCTAGCGCCGCCGTGAAATGAAACTGGGCATTTGGCCATTGTCATTGAATTAAAAGGAAGCCTTTTAAAATGATTGTATCTTGCCCGGCCTGTTCGGCCCGCATTCGGCTTGATCACCAGCGTCTCGGGGGCAAGCGGATCACCTTGCGCTGCTCCCGTTGCCGGGAGATTTTTCGCATCGAAATTCCAAATAGCCGCCCGGCCCCCCAACTGAAGGTCCTGATCGCCCATGGCGATCCGTCTCTGTGTGCAACGGTGCAGGAGATCCTGGCCCGGGAGGATATCACCTGCTGCCTGTGTCACGATGCCGATTCGGCCCTGCTTCGGTTGGAAGCCGAGTTGCCTCAGGTGGCGCTGATCGATGTCGGGCTCCCCGGTATGTTTATCTTCGAGACAATCGAGGAGATCCGCCGGCGCCCCTCGCTGGCCAGGATCCCGATCATTTTGCTCTCGGCGGTTTACAACAAGGCGGCGTACAAGCGCACCCCGACCTCCCTGTACGGGGCCGATGACTACATCGAGAAGCACCATCTCCCCGATGATCTCATTCCTAAGATATATCGCTTGACCTCCCAGGCCGTGGCCGCCCAGCGCCCGGGGGGCAAGGTGGTGGTCGGCCAGCCTCTGGAACCGGGCGAAAGCGGAGAGCTAAACGCCCTTTGCGATGAAGTCAACCCGCGCATCAAGGAGGCCGAGGAGTTGGAGGGGGCGAGCCGAGATACCGACGAGAGAAATCGGCGCATCGCCCGGATGATCGCTGCCGATATCGCCCTTTATCATCAGGATAAGCTCGAAGACGGCATCCGCACCGGCAATGTCTTTGCCCTTCTCGAGGCGGAAATAACCGAAGGGGAGAGGATTTTTGGCGAGCGCCAGGCCACCTCCGGCGGCAGCGGCTCTTTGGTCCGTCAAGCGCTGGAGGAGCTGGTGGTGCGGCGACGAAACGAACTTCAGCGGCAGGCCAGTACGAGGTGAAGGTGGACGCGCGCGAGCAGATCCGGGCTCAGTTCCGGAGGGGTGAGGAGGAGGAGCGCCTGCAGGCGTTGAAGGGGCTGGCCGCTGCCGGCGCCGAGCACGACCTGCAGACCGTCTATCTGGCCTTGGGTGATGTAAGTTGGCGCGTTCGCAAAGAGGCGGCGGAAGTTTTCCTGGCCCTTCCCCGGGTCGGGGATCTGGCCGGAGAGGTCATTGAGCTGCTGCATTCGGATGACAATGCCGGCTTGCGCAACACGGCGGTGGAGATTCTCGTCTCCCTCGGACGGCAGGCGATCCCTTCCTTGCTGGAGGAGTTGCCTTGCAGTGATCATGACGTGCGCAAATTTGTTCTCGATATCCTCGGTCAGATCGGCGATGCCTCGGCCGTACCGGCCATGATCCGTTCTTTGGCCGATGCCGATGGCAACGTCAGGGCGGCGGCGGCAGAAAATCTTGGCAAAATAGGTTCACCGGCAGCGGTTTCGGCCTTAGTCGATGCCTTGCAGGAGCCGGACCTGCTCTTCCGCTTCACTGTCCTGGAGGCGCTCGGACAGATCGGTACCAGGATCCCCGTCGAGCGGCTGCTCCTTTTCCAGCGAGAGCCGCTGTTGCGCAAAGCTTTGTTCGATTGTCTGGGGCGCATCGGCGACGAGGAAGCGCTCCCGGCTCTGGTGCAGGGGTTGACCGACCGCATGCGCAACGTGCGCGAGGCGGCCGCTCTTGCTGTTGCCCGACTGGGTGACCGGCACCCGAAGGTGGCGGCGGATTGTCTCTCCCGCCACGCCGATGCGGCCGTCGGCGACAACATGGTGGAGCTGCTGGAGAACCTGCGTCCAGAGGTCCGCCAGGCGGCGGTACGAATCCTCGGCTGGCTCGCCGATGGCCGCTTTGCCCCTCGTCTGCTGGCCCTGTTCGAGGATGAGGAGCTGCGGGACGAAGCGGTCGTGGCCCTGATCAAGCTAGGAAGTTCAGCGGCTGGCCCCCTCATTGCACTGTGGCCCGAAGTCGACAGCCGCACCCGGTCCTGCCTGGCCTATGTCTTCGGCCAAGTGGAATGCGACTCCGGCCGGCGCCTGCTGCTGGAGGCGGTGCACGACGCTGATCCCCAGTTGCGGCTCCTGGCAGCCCAGTCGCTGGGGCAGATTGGCGACGCCGCGGCCATCGCGCCTCTGATGCAGACCCTCGCCGATGAAGCCGAGGAGGTCCGGGCGACCGCCATGCGGGCTCTGACTCTGCTCAGCAACCGCTACCCCCGGGAGACGCTGCAGATTCTCACGCCGCTGCTCGATCATTCTGACGCCGAACAGCGGATGTATGCGGTCACGGCTCTGGCGGGGCTGGCCGGCGAGGAAGTCGAGCGCCATCTGGCCCTGGCCATGAAAGATGAGTCGCCGCTGGTCCGGCGGGCGGCAGTGCGGGCCTTTGATGGGCGTCTGGGGGGAGATCAGATCTCCGTCTTGATCCTGGCCCTGACCGATGAGGATACCGAGGTCCGCAAGCTGGCCGCCGAACTGCTCGGGGGGACCGGCGACGCGCAGGCTCTGGCTCCCCTGGGGCTGGCCCGGCAGGACGACGATCCCTGGGTGCGGACCGCTGCCGTGCGCTCTCTGGGGCGGCTCGGCTCGTCTGGCGGTGAGGCTCTGGTGGTGGCGGCGCTGGGCGATGCGGTGGGGCTGGTGGTTATTGCCGCCCTGGAGACGCTGGCCGAGCACGACTTTCCCCGGTATTCGGTGCAGATTGCCGGCGCCCTGGAGCATCCGGATGCGGAGGTGGTGAGTGCCGCTCTGCAGCTACTGGCCGCCGGCGGTGATCAGGAGTGGATCCCTCCGATGCGCTGGAAGCTGCTCAACCACCCGCATTGGGAAGTGCGAAAGACATTTACCCGCATTCTGCAAGAGCAGTGTGCCGCCGCCTGCCGGCCATGGCTCGAAGAGCGACTGCTGGTCGAGGGGGAAGATCTGGTGCGTCAACAGATCCTGGACGCCCTGCGCCTGCTGCCGGAGAGACGGCTCTAGACGATGCTTTTTCTGACCCCGGACCTGCCGATGACCGACGAGGAGTTCCGCCTGCTGCGGGATTTCGTCTACCAGCATTGCGGACTTCATTTCACCGAAGACTCCAAATACCTGCTGGTGAAGCGTTTGGGCAAGCGGGTTCAACATCTGCGGCTGAAAGATTTCAAGGAATACTATTATTTCCTGCGCTACAACCAGGGGAGGGATCAGGAACTCAGCGAAGTGGTCGACACCCTGACGACCAACGAGACCTATTTTTTCCGGGAGGATTTCCAGCTCAAGACCTTCGTCCAGGAGGTCGTCCCCGAACTTTGCCGGCGGCGGGAGGCAGGGGGCCAGCCGAAGAAACTTCGCATCTGGAGTGCCGGCTGTTCCACCGGGGAGGAGCCCTACACTCTGGGCATGCTCCTGCTGGAGATGCCGGAGCTCGCCGGCTGGCAGGTGGAGATCATCGGCACCGATATCAGTCAGCGCGTTTTGCAGGTGGCACGAAAAGGTGTTTATGGCCCCGCCTCCTTTCGGGCGACTTCGGCCGACTTTCAGCGGCGCTATTTTACCGAGACCGACGGCAAGCATCGGATTGCCGACCGGGTCAAGAACCTGGTCACCATCAGCCACCTCAATCTGTTTGACGCCCCCAGGGTGTCTCTGCTGGGGAGACTGGACGCCATCTTCTGTCGCAATGTGATCATCTACTTCGATCTGGCCGCCAAAAAACGGGTGATCGACACTTTTTACCAGCGGCTCTGTCCGGAGGGGTTTCTCCTGCTCGGGCATTCGGAGTCGCTGATGAACATCACCAACGCCTTTGTGTTGCGGCATTTTGCCCACGACATGGTTTATCAGAAGCCGGCGGTAACCATCGCCAGCGAGAGAGGGATATCCCTGTGAAGTCCCTGATCCGGGTTCTGGTGATCGATGACTCCGCCTATAACCGCCGGACCATCATCAAGATGCTGGAGACCATACCGGAAGTCCAGGTCGTCGGCTACGCCGCCAATGGCGAGGAGGGTCTGCGCAAGGTCATTGATCTGCAGCCCGATCTGATTACCCTCGATCTGGAGATGCCGCGGATCGATGGCTTCACGTTTTTGCGCATCGTCATGCAGAATCGCCCCACGCCGATTATTGTCGTCTCCGCCCAGGCCGAGGACGGGAATGTTTTTCGTGCCCTCGAACTGGGTGCTGCCGAGTTTGTGGCCAAGCCATCGCCTCGGGTTTCTCCCGAGCTGTTCAACATCCGTGACGATCTGGTGCGGAAGGTCCGCGAAGTGGCCCGGATGGATGTCCGTAAAGTTTTGCACCGGCCGCCGCCGACCCCCCTGGTCAAGCCGGCGAGCCCGCCACCGGTGCCGCAGCCGGTCTCCGACCGGCGGATCCGGCAGGTGGTGATCGGCTCTTCCACCGGCGGACCGCCGGCGCTGCAGGCGATTTTTTCCGCCATCCGGGAACCGATTCCAGTCGGTTTTGCCGTCTCCCAGCACATGCCGCCCGGTTTTACCCGCGCCTTTGCCGAACGGCTGAACAAGTTTTCAGCCCTGGAGATCCGGGAGGCACAAACGGGCGACCTGATGGGACCGGGGACGGTGTTGATCGCCCCTGGAGGGAAGAACTTGATCTTCCGGCGCCGAGGGGACGATATTCTGGTGCAGGTGGTCGATCCGGAAGCGGATCAGCGCTATGTACCGTCCGTCGACGTCATGTTCGCCTCGGCCGCCGAGGCCTTTGGTGCGAATCTGTTGGGAGTGGTGCTCACCGGCATGGGGAACGATGGCTCCCGCGGAGCGTTGAACATCAAGGACAAGGGGGGCGAACTGCTCGCCGAGGCCGAAGAGACCAGTGTCGTGTTCGGCATGCCCAAGGAGGCCATCGCCACCGGGAAGGTTGACAAGGTGTTACCGCTGCCGCTCATAGGTCGCGAGATTTTGCGCCGGTGCGGTTTTCGATGATGACTTAGGAGCTTACGTATGAAAGAAGAAGAAAAGAACACCGTGAACCGGGCCGAGGAGTTTCTCCAGGTCTTCAAAAAAGGGGCTGAGTTCACCCAGGAGTTGCTCAAGGAAAATGAGCGTCTTCGCTATCAGATCTTCCAACTGGAAGAGGGTTCGAAGAAGCAGTCTGGTCCCCTGTCGGCCGACGCCGAACTGTTGCGTCGCCGGGTGGAGGAGCTGGAGCAGGAGAAAAAAGAGATTCTCGAGCGGGTTCTGCGGGTGGAAGAGGAAAATGACGACTTCGCCCAACGCTACGTGGAGGTCGAAACCCAGAACAACATGCTGGCCAATCTCTACATCGCGTCGTTTCAGCTGCACTCCACCCTGGACCACCGGGAAGTGCTGCAGATCATCACGGAGATTGTCATCAACCTGATCGGCGCCGAGGAGTTCTCGGTTCTGGTTCTCGACGAAAAAGCCCGTAAGTTGCAGGCGGTAGCCGCCGAGGGGCTGGAATTGACGGAGATCCCGGCGGTGCCGGTGGGCGAAGGGATCATTGGCCAAGCCGCCAAGAGCGGCGAGAGTTATTTCATCGACCACATGGAAGGCTATGTTCGGGACCTGTCAAACCCCTTGGTCTGCATTCCCCTGAAGATCAAGGATCACGTTATCGGCGTCCTCGTCATCTACCAGCTGCTGTCGCAAAAAGATCGGTTCGCCGATCTCGATTACGAGTTGTTTACCCTACTGGCGGGACACGCCGCTACGGCCATCTTCTCCTCCAAGCTCTATTCGGAGTCCGAGCGCAAGCTGTCGACCATTCAGGGCTTTATCGATCTCATGACCAAGTAGTACGGAGGAGGGAGCGTATGAACACCTACAAAGTTCTGGTCGTTGAAGATTCACCTACCATGCGGCAGCTGATCGTTTTCGCCCTGAAGCGCCTGCGCGGATTGACCATTGTCGAAGCCAACGATGGGGTGGATGGGCTGAAGAAACTGACCGGGGAGAAGTTCGACCTGATCATTACCGATATCAATATGCCGATCATGAACGGGCTGAAACTGGTCAGCCTGGTGCGGCACGATCCTAGCTACAAGCTGGTGCCCATTGTCATTGTTACCACCGAAGGGGCGGAGGAGGACCGCGAACGGGCCCTGGCGCTGGGTGCCAATGAATACATCACCAAGCCGGTGCAGACCACCCGCCTGCTGGAAGTGACCAAGCGGTTGCTTAACCTCAGCGGCTGAAGGAGGGCGCATTCCACGGTTGACAACCGGTCCGCCTGTTATGATAATTACCTGCGCTTGTCCGAAGTGCAGAATTCACCCTCTAGGAGGCTCTTTTGGCCAAGGAAGAAGCGATCGAAGTTGAAGGTTCAGTGATTGAACCCCTCCCCAATGCCATGTTCCGGGTCAAGCTGGACAATGGGCATATCGTGCTGGCGCATATTTCCGGCAAGATGCGCAAGTTTTACATCCGGATTCTGCCCGGTGACCGGGTTACCGTCGAGCTCTCCCCTTACGATCTGACCCGCGGCAGAATCACCTACCGCGAGAAGTGATAAGCCGCCGGACGGCGGCATGACCCCCCGGTAGGTTCACCGGGCAACGGCATCCCAGTGCGGAGATACCGGCGAAAGGCCGGTATTCCTGTTTCTGACCGAGCTGCGGCTCCCCTTTGGAGTGATCTATGGAAGAACGCTACAACGCCGGCCCCATCGAGGCGAAATGGCAGCAGTCGTGGGCGGAGAACCGTACCTTCAAGGTCTCTGAACAGGGGGGCAAGCCGAAATACTACCTGCTGGAGATGTTTCCCTACCCCTCCGGGCGCATCCATATGGGGCATGTGCGTAACTACTCCATCGGGGATGTCGTGGCCCGGTTCAAACGCCTTCAGGGGTACAACGTCCTGCATCCGATGGGCTGGGATGCCTTCGGCATGCCGGCCGAAAATGCCGCCATCCAGCACCGTGTCCATCCGGCCAAATGGACCCACGAGAATATCGCCAACATGCGTTCCCAGCTGAAGAAGATGGGATTCTCCTACGACTGGGACCGGGAATTCGCCACCTGCGACGTTGATTACTACAAATGGGAACAGCTGATTTTTCTCCGGATGTACGAGCGGGGGCTAGCCTACAAGAAGAGCTCCACCGTCAACTGGTGCCCGGCCTGCCAGACGGTGTTGGCCAATGAGCAGGTGGAAGACGACTGCTGCTGGCGCTGCGACAGCCTGGTGGAGGCGAAGGAACTCGAGCAGTGGTTCTTCAAGATCACCGATTACGCCCAGGAACTTCTCGATCAGACGTGGAATCTTCCCGGCTGGCCGGAGCCGGTCCTGACCATGCAGCGCAACTGGCTCGGTCGCAGCACCGGCTGCGAAATCGAATTTCCGCTGGAAACCGCCGATGGCCATATTCGGGTCTTCACCACCCGGCAGGATACGGTATTCGGTGCCACGTTCATGAGCCTGGCTCCGGAGCACCCCCTGGCCCTCGAACTGACCACCCCTGAGCGTCGGGGCGAGGTCGAAGAGTTCATCGCTCGGGTGCGGCGAGAGGATAAGAGCCGGCGCGGCAGCGAAGAGATGGAAAAAGAGGGGGTATTTACCGGCGCCTACTGCCGCAACCCGGTTACCGGCGGGCGGATGCCGGTTTTTCTCGCCAATTTCGTCCTGATGGAATATGGCACCGGCGCGGTGATGGCGGTTCCGACCCACGATCAGCGCGATTTCGAATTCGCCCGCCGGTACGACCTGCCGCTGCAGGTGGTCATTCAGCCGCCGGGAGAGCCCCTCGACCCGGCCCGGATGACCGAAGCCTGGACCGGTCCCGGGCAGATGGTCAACTCGGGGGAGTTCGATGGCCTCGGGAACGAAGAGGCCAAGGAGCGCATTGCCGACTACCTGCAGCAGCGCGGCCTGGGGAAAAAAAGCGTCAACTTCCGTCTGCGCGACTGGGGGGTTTCTCGCCAACGCTACTGGGGGACACCGATTCCGGTGATCTACTGTGAGCGCTGCGGCATCGTGCCGGTGCCGGAACAGGATCTGCCGGTGGTGCTGCCGGTCGATGTCGAGTTTACCGGTGAGGGGGGGAGCCCCCTGGCCAAGAGCGAAGCCTTCCTGCAGACCAGTTGCCCCACCTGCGGCGGGAGCGCCCGGCGGGAGACCGATACTTTCGATACCTTTGTCGAAAGCTCCTGGTATTTTGCCCGCTATGCCTGCCCTGACTACACCCAGGGACCCATCGACCGTTCCCGGGTCGAGTATTGGCTGCCGGTCGATCAGTACATCGGCGGCGTCGAGCACGCCGTCATGCACCTGCTCTACGCCCGATTCTTCACCAAGGTGCTGCGCGATCTGGGGCTGGTCAACCTGGATGAGCCGTTCACCAATCTGCTCACCCAGGGGATGGTCTGCATGGAGACCCGCTCCTGCCCCGCCCATGGCTGGCTCTTCCCGGAAGAGGTGCATGACGGCAAATGCCGCAAGTGCGGGGCCGAGGCGACGCTCGGGCGCATCGAAAAGATGAGCAAGTCGAAAAAGAACGTCGTCGACCCCGATCATCTGATCAGTCGCTATGGTGCCGATACCGCCCGGCTGTTCTCCCTCTTTGCCGCCCCTCCGGAGAAGGACCTGGAGTGGAACGAACAAGGGGTGGAGGGGTGCTTCCGCTTCCTCAATCGGGTCTGGCGGGCCATCTATGACAACCTGGCTCTCATCGGCCTGGCGGCCCCTCCGGAGACCGAAGGGGCGGCCAGGCAGCTGCGGCGCCTGACCCACCGCACGATCCGCAAGGTGACCGACGACATCGATGGACGGTTCCACTTCAATACCGCCATTGCCGCCGTGATGGAACTGGTGAACGAGATCTATTCTTTCGAGGCCAAGCAGAGCTCCCCCGGCGCCATGCGCGAAGCGCTGGAGGCGGTGGTCCGGCTTCTCGCCCCCTTCGTTCCGCACCTGGCCGAAGAGCTGTGGTGCTGCCTGGGGCACCTCGATGGCCTCGAAGCGGCCGGCTGGCCCGCTTGGGATCCTGCCGCTCTGGTCGAAGAGGAGAAGACCATCGTCATCCAGATCAACGGTAAAATGCGTGGGAAAGTGGTGGTGGCCGCCGATGCCGACGACCAGACCATCGAACGGGCGGCTCTGGAAGAGCCGAACGTGGCCCGGTTCCTCGCCGGGCAGACGGTGCGCAAGGTGGTCATCGTCCCAGGCCGTCTGGTCAACGTGGTGGTCGGCTGATGACTCGCCCTCTGCTGCTCCTGCTTTTGCTCCTTCCCCTGGTCGCCTGTGGCTATCACCCCCCAGGCCGTGGTTCCCAGCTGCCGGTGGAGGTGCAGACGGTCGCCATTGAGTTTTTCCGCAACGCCACCCTGGAGCCACTGCTCGAAAATGTGGTGACCACCGCCGTCAGTCAGCGGCTGATCCGTGGACGCGCTCTGCGCGTGGTCGACGAGGCGCGCAGCGCCGACGCCGTGCTGACCGGAGAGGTCAGCTCCTATCTCACCGAGCCGGTGGCTTACGACAGCCAGGACGAAATTGCCCGCTGGCGCTCCACCATGCAGGTGGCTGCGGTTCTGCGGCGGGTCAGCAACGGAGAGGTCTTGTGGAAGGGGGCAGCCAGTTGGCGGGAGGAATACGCGGCCAGCCTCGACAAGGCTTTCCAGGAAGATCTCGAGGCGGCCGCTATCGCCACCATGGGCGATCGGATTGCCGAAGAGCTCTACTTCCGCATGGCCGACAACTTCTGATGGCCGAAAGCTCGATGCCGTGAAGCCTGCCGAGTTGGACAAGGCCATTGCCGACCATTCCCCGCCACCTCTGCTGCTGCTGTACGGGGAGGAACCGTTTCTCCTCGACCAGGCGCTGGCCCGGTTGCGCGGGTTGATTCCCCCCGACGCCCGGGACTTCAACTTTCAGATGGTCCGTGGCCGGGAGGTGCGGGCGGCTGCGGTTCTCGACACCGTGCACACGTTTCCCGTTTTCTCCTCTCGCCGCCTGGTGCTGGTTCGGGAAACCGAAGAGATCCCGGCGGCGGAACTGGAAGCTTTCCTCCCTTACCTGCGGGCGCCGGTGGCCGAGACGATACTGGTCTTTACGGCCGAGAAGATCGATGGCCGGCGCAAGTTCTACCAGGAGTTCCGCAAGCACGGCGCCATGGTCGAATTTCGCCGCCTGTTTGATAATCAGATTCCGGCCTTTGTCCGGGAGCAGGCGCGGGTCGCCGGTTTTTCCTTCACCGAAGATGCGATGACGCTGTTTTGTCGCCGGGTCGGTACCAGCCTGCAAGAAGTGGCGGCCGAACTGGGGAAGCTGGGGACGTACCTGGGGGGGAAAAAACTGGCCGATGTCGCCGAGGTCACGGCGGTGGTCTCCGATACGCGGGTCGACAGCATCTTCGATCTGACCAACGCCATTGGCCTGCAGAAAACCGGAGACGCACTGCGCCTGCTCAGCCGGCTGCTTGGGGAAGGGGTGGCACCGCTGGTGGTCCTGACCATGTTGACCAGACACTTTCGCCAGCTCTGGATGGCCAGGGAACTGCTCGATTTGGGAGAGCAGTCGCGCCAGATTGCCGGGCGCATCGGCGTCAATCCGTACTTTCTCGACACCCTGCTGGTCCAGGCCAGACAGTTTGGGCCAGACCGATACCGCCACGCTTTTGAGCTGTTCCTCGGTGCCGATCTGGCACTCAAGTCGAGCGGGGCTCATCCGGGCGCACTGCTGGAGAA
>JACZKF010000570.1 GCA_014860175.1 Desulfuromonadales bacterium
ATACCGAGCTGACCGCCCTGACCGCCCGCCGGCAGGAGCTGGACCGTCAGCAGGAGGCGCTCGCTCAGCGCCGCCGGGCCCAGGACGAGCGCCGCCGGCGTGGCGACCTGCTGCGGGGAGAGCTGGTACCGGCCACCGAGGCGGCCGCCCTGGCCCGCAAACAGCTGCTCCGCTTTGCCGGTCTGGAGGGGGCGATCGCCGCTGCCGAGGCGGAGCGGGGGCGCTACCAGGGCGACCGCGACCGGCATCAGGCGCATCTGGTGGTGGCGGCCGAATTGGCCGCCCGGAGCCAGACCCTGGAGAAGTATGTCGGCCTGTTGCAGGAGTTGCAGCGGCAGAAGGAGAGCCGGGAAGACGAACATCGGCAGCTGCTGGCCGCCTACGACCCGGCACTGCACCAGAGCTGCCGGCAGCAGCGCGACGATCTGCTCGGGCGCAGCGCCGCCGTGCGCCAGCAGCGGCTGGAACTCGGCCGGCAGGAGGAGCGGCTGGCCGCCGAGATCGCCAACTTGCTGCGGATCGAGGCGGAAGTGGCGGCCCGGCGGGCCGAGATCGGCCGACGCCAGGAGCAGGAGCAGCTGGTCAAGTTCCTCCGGGCTCAGGTCTTCACCCAGGTCTCCGCCCGCCTCTCCGAGCGCTTCCGGGAAGAGATCAGCCGGCGCGCCGACCTCCTCTATCGCACCATCGCCGAGACCGAGGAGGAGCTGGTCTGGGGGGAGGGGTACCAGGTGGTGCTGCGCGACCTGGTCGATGGCCAGCCGCGCGAACGTACCGACGACCAGCTCTCCGGCGGCCAGACCATGAGCGCCGTCGTCGCCCTGCGCCTGGCGCTGCTGCAGACCATCGGCGCCCGCCTCGCTTTTTTCGACGAACCGACCTCCAACCTCGACGCCGACCGCCGGGAAAATCTCGCCCGCGCCTTTCGCGCCATCGACCTGGGGCGCGAAGAGGTGACCCGCCACTGGTACGACCAGCTCTTCCTGATCAGCCACGATGTCGCATTTGCCGAAATCACCGACCAGGTCATCGAACTCTAGCGGCTGATGAAAAACGCCCATCTGCGTCGTTGTCCTCATCCTTCGACAACGACGTACCTTCCGGTACGCCTTATGTCTCAGGATTTCGTCCGCCTTGCATCCGGGCATTTTTGATCAGCCTGGTCTGAAAGAATCTGCAGCGCTTCGGCTCCGCCGTTTGACATCCGCCCATCCCCCCCTAAACTTCGACGAATCAATCATCTGCGGCGGTCCGCGGCTTTGCGGGACCGGCCTCTTCCCAACATCCGCAGGCCAGGAAAGGATTCGTCATGGGCGCAACGACCAAGACCATGGACGGCAATACCGCAGCGGCGCACGTGGCGTACGCCATGAGCGAAGTGGCCGCCATTTATCCGATCACCCCTTCCTCCACCATGGGGGAGGTTGCCGACGAGTGGGCGGCCGAGGGGCGGCGCAACATTTTCGGTCAGATCCTCAGCGTCCGGCAGTTGCAGTCCGAGGCGGGGGCGGCCGGCGCCGTGCACGGCTCGCTGGTCGCCGGTGCCCTGACCACCACCTTCACCGCTTCCCAGGGGCTGCTGCTGATGCTCCCCAACATGTACAAGATCGCCGGCGAGCTGCTGCCGGGGGTCTTTCATGTGTCTGCCCGGGCCATTGCGGCGCACGCCCTCTCCATCTTCGGCGACCATCAGGACGTGATGGCGGCCCGGCCGACCGGCTTTGCCCTCCTCTGCTCGGCGTCGGTGCAGGAATGCATGGACCTGGCCCTGGTCGCCCACCTGGCGGCCATCGAAGGGAGTCTGCCGTTCCTGCATTTCTTCGACGGTTTTCGCACCTCCCACGAGGTGCAGAAGATCGAGGTGATCGACGAGGCGGTGATGGCGCGGCTGGTGAACCGGGAAAAGATCGCCGAGTTCCGGATGAAGGCGATGAACCCCGAGCACCCGCAGCTGCGCGGGACCGCCCAGAACCCCGACATCTACTTCCAGGGGCGGGAGCGGCCGAATCCGTACTACCAGGCGCTGCCGGCCATCGTCGCCCAGACGATGGAGAAGGTCGGCGAACTGACCGGCCGGCCCTACCGGCTCTTCGACTACGTCGGCGATCCGCAGGCGCAGCGGGTGGTGATCGCCATGGGGTCGGCCTGCGAGACGATCGAGGAAGCGGTCCGGCATCTGAACGGCGCCGGCGAGAAGCTCGGCCTGGTCAAGGTGCGCCTCTACCGACCCTTCGACGCCGGGGCGCTCCTCGCCGCCATCCCCCCGTCGGCGCGGAAGATCACCGTCCTCGACCGGACCAAGGAGCCGGGGTCTCTCGGTGAGCCGCTCTACACCGACGTCTGCACCGCCTTCGTCGAGCGCGGCGGCGCCATCCCCGAGCTCTACGCCGGTCGCTACGGTCTCGGCTCCAAGGAGTTTCGGCCGGTGCACGTCCAGGCGGTCTTCGCCAACATGCTCGGCTCCAGGCGCCACTTCACCGTCGGCATCGACGACGACGTCACCGGCAGCTCCCTCCCGGTCGCCGGCCCCCTGGCCACCACCCCGGCGGGGACGATCCAGTGCCGCTTCTGGGGGATGGGGGCGGACGGGACCGTAGGCGCCAACAAGGCGGCGATCAAGATCATCGGCGACGAGACCGACCTCTACGTCCAGGCCTATTTCGCCTACGACTCGAAGAAGTCGGGGGGGTGACCGTCTCCCATCTGCGCTTCGGCCGGAGCCCGATCCAATCGACCTACCTGGTCGACGATGCCGACTTCGTCGCTTGCCATCAGCCCCCCTACGTGCAGGTCTACGACCTCCTCGGCGGCCTCAAGGCGGGGGGGGTCTTCCTGCTCAACTCCCCCTGGAACGATGTCGAGGCGATGGCGGCCAACCTGCCGGCCAGGATGCGACGGACCATCGCCGAAAACCGGATCCGGCTCTACAACCTCGATGCGATCAAGATCGCCACCGCGGCCGGGCTCGGCGGGCGCATCAACATGATCATGCAGACCGCCTTTTTCCGTCTCTCCGGGGTCATCCCCTTCGACCAGGCGGTGGCGCTGCTTAAAGACTCGATCCGCCAGGAATACGGCCGCAAGGGGGAGAAGATCGTCGAGATGAATCTCGGCGCCGTCGACCTGGCGGTGGAGAGCCTGGTCGAAATCGCCTGGCCGGAGTCGTGGCGGCAGGCCGCCGATGACGGAGCTCTCGACTTCCGCCTGCGGCAGCAGATGCCCGACTACGTGCGGGAGGTGATTTTCCCCATTTTGCGGCAAAAAGGGGACGATCTCCCGGTCTCAGCCTTCGCCCCCGACGGCGCCTTCCCCTTCTCCACCGCCCAGTACGAAAAACGCGGGGTGGCCATCAACGTGCCGGAGTGGATCAAGGAGAACTGCATCCAGTGCAACCACTGCTCCTTCGTCTGCCCGCATGCCACCATCCGCCCCTTCCTGGCCACCGCAGAGGAGCTGGCGGGCGCCCCGGTGACCTTCGAGACGCTGGCGGCCACCGGCAAAGAGCTCAAGGGGTACCATTTCCGGATTCAGGTCTTCACCCTCGACTGCATGGGGTGCGGCAACTGCGCCGACATCTGCCCGGCGAAGAAGCCGGCCCTGCTGATGCAGCCGATCGCCACCCAGGCCGGGGTGCAGGAGCCGAACCGGCTCTTCGCCGAACAGATCGGCTACAAGGGGGAGCTGCTGCCGCGCCAGACGCTCAAAGGGAGCCAGTTCCGCCAGCCGCTGCTGGAGTTTCACGGCGCCTGCTCGGGGTGCGGCGAAAGTCCCTACGTCAAGCTGGTCACCCAGCTGTTCGGCGAGCGGATGCTGATCGCCAACGCCACCGGCTGCACCTCCATCTGGGGCGCCTCGGCCCCGACCAGCCCCTACCGGACCAACGCCGACGGCCACGGCCCGGTCTGGAACAACTCGCTGTTCGAGGATGCGGCCGAGTTCGGCTTCGGCTTCCAGCTGGCGATCTCCCAGAGGCGCACCCGGTTGGCCCAGGCGGTGCTTCAGGCGCTGGCGGGGGAGCTGGGGGTCGATCTCCGGGAGGCTCTGGCAGGGTGGCTCGACCACCGTCACGACCCGCAACTGTCGCGCCACCACGGTGATCGGCTCAAACAGCTGCTGCCGCAACAGGATGGGAATCCGCTGCTGCAGGAGATCGCCGCCGCCGCCGACCTGTTCACTAAAAAGTCGATCTGGATCTTCGGCGGCGACGGTTGGGCCTATGACATCGGCTTCGGCGGTCTCGACCATGTCCTCTCCACCGGGGAGGATATCAATCTCCTGGTTCTCGATACCGAGCTCTACTCCAATACCGGCGGCCAGTGCTCGAAGGCGACCCCCCTCGGCTCCATCGCCAAGTTCGCCACCGCCGGCAAGGGGAGCGGCAAAAAGGAGCTGGGGCGGATGGCGATGACCTACGGCGACGTCTACGTCGCCTCGATCTCCATGGGGGCCGACAAGAACCAGACGGTCAAGGCGATCGTCGAGGCGGAGGCGTACCCCGGCCCGTCGCTGATCATCGCCTACGCCACCTGCATCAACCAGGGGCTGCGCAAAGGGATGGGGAAATCGATCGAGGAGATGAACCTGGCGGTGAAATCGGGCTACTGGCCCCTTTACCGCTACGATCCGCGCCGCCGCCTGGCGGGAAAGAACCCCTTTGTCTTCGAGTCGAAGGAGCCCGACGGCTCGTTGCAGCCTTTCCTCTCGGGGGAGGTGCGCTACTCGGCGCTGGAGAAGACGATGCCCGAACGGTCCCGGCAGCTGCGCGCCCAGCTCGAGCAGCAGCTTCGGGAGCGGTACGTCATCTATCGCGCGATGGCCGACTGGCAGCCGAGCGAAGGGGACGTGCCGCCGGAGGGGGGTCGCGACCACAGCCATGTCCCGGCCGGGGCCGGGGCGACGCAGGTGGCGGCGCCGGTCTGCGTCAGCGCCACCAGCGATCCGCGTTACAGCCGACCGAACGCCGCCGAGGAGCCGTGCGACGACGGACGGGCCGGCCTCGACAAGCCGATGGAGGGGGAGCCAGACCACATCGGACCAAAGGTGAAAGAGTGAAAGAATAAGACGGCGAGCCAGAGCGGACGCACCGACAGCTCTGGCCGCTAGCCCTCACGGCATCCGGACCTTACTCCCACTTCCCCTCGAACAGCGGCTCGATCGGGCGTTTCTTCCGGTCGAGGCGCAGGTCGTGGAAGATGTCGGCCGAGGCGGGGGTCTCCTCGTCGGTCTGCAGCTCGACCCCGAGTTCCCCCCGGATATCGTCGGAGGCGGCGATGAGCAGGAACTCGGCCCCTTCGTGATCGAGAAAGGCGGGAGGGTCGGCATCGGCGAACTTGCGGCCGTGGAAGGCATCCTGCAGCGGCTTCGGATAGTCGGCCGTCTGCTGCCGGACCAGGCCGGGGGTCCCCCGGCCGCGCTTTTGCGGATTGGCGATGCTGATGATGTAGCTCGCCTCGGCGGCGATGTTCAGCTCCTCCTGCACCTCTCCCGGCTTCTCCGGCAGCTCCAGGGCGTAGATCAGGTGGGTGTGGTCGCCGTGGCGCAGCAGGCGGTAGACCCCTTCCCCCGCCGGCCGGGCCGCCGGCAGGTGTCGCTCCCCCCGGGTCCTGGTCCGGTACTCCTCGCCGCCGAGCTCCTTGCGGATCGACGCGGGGTCCTTGCGCACCGTCTCCACATACCCCCAGTAGCGGGCCCGCCCCCCGGCGGCCGGGTCGGGGAGCTCCTTGCGGCCGATGACCGCCAGGCGGTAGCGCTCCTTCTGCGCCGGATGCAGGATCATGTACAGCCGCTGCAGGTCGTCCTTGCCGGCAGGTTCCTCGACCCCGACCCGCGGCCGGTAGAAGAAATAGATGTCGCCCGCTTCCAGCGTCTCGGCCCGTTCGTCACTTTTACGCCCCATGCTCCGACTCCCTCCGCTTTTTTTTTCGAGTGTAGCCGAAAATTCAACCGTTTCACGCGAAGCCGCGAAGGACGCGAAGAGGGTCAAAAACCTGCCAGGATTGCCGCGGCTGTCGTGGAGCCGCAGGTTAACAGCCGATTTGAACCCACCGACCAAAGATCCCAACGATTTCGGTAGCCGTAGGGGCGCCTGACCTTTTGGTTTCCGTAGGGGCGCATGGCATGCGCCCTGGTTGGAGGAGGACAGGACGGTACATCTTCAGGGCGCATGCCATGCGCCCCTACAGGATCGAAGAAGACGATTGCATGAAAATTATTTGGCATGTTCATGCGTCGTCGCGTGAGGCAGATTTGCCGTGTCTTTGGGGAAAACCGTGAGCCAGAATTGAAAGCCGCCCACCATCTGACGACGGTGAGCGGCTTTGTTGTACGGGTGTTTTTCCTGTCAGTGTCCCAAGGGTCGCGGCAAGTCAACCCGCTGCGATGTATCGTTCGATCTCGGAGTTCCATGCCCTCCCAAAAGCGTTTTCGCATCCGCCAGGGTTTCCCGCGCCTCGCGCAAACGGTAGGCCAGCAAGGTCTCCTTGTCGGTCATACAGCCACCCCCTCGCGAGTGATATTCCGGATGATAGCCGAGGAGCGCAGTGCCGTCTGCTCTACTTCAAAGCGGGAAACAACGAGGGGAGAGATAACCATGAAGTTTCTGAAACCGACGGCCCAGGTAGTCTCGTGAATCTTTTCCTTGACCTCCGGGGTTAGCGATTCCACCTCCACAAAGACATCCATATCGGACTCGGTATCGGCATCCCCACGAGCCCGCGAACCGAAAACACGGAAGTCAACGAGCTTGGCCTGAACAGCCAGTTGCTCTTTCAGTTCTCGTGCAATTCTGTAATCGTTTGCAGTCATCTCATGTCTCACGTGTCCGGAATTCCCAATGGTACCAGCCAAACATCGAGGATGCCAGTGATTTATCCACAACGAATGTAGATCTGCAAGGTCGGCCCGCCGTGAAATTCATCCTCAACAACCAGCCGCCAGCCCAGCACCCTTACCGCGGCTCGGCCAGCAGCAGCCGGTTTTTCGGGGTGATATCGGCGGGGATGGTCTGGGTGTGGACGCGGTAGCCGGCGTGGCGCAGGCGTTCGACCCGCAGCACGTCCATGGCGAGGGGGCCGTCGAGCCAGCCGTGCAGGCCGCCGAAGTCGGCGCCTTGCAGGTCGTGGCAGCAGGGGAGCAGCGCCAGTCGCGTCCGGGCGGCAACGGCATGGGTTAGAATCTGATCGGTGAGAGGGCCGCAGGCGTGGGCCGAGGCGACGAGGTCGTCGGCGGCAAGGGGAAGGGTATTCAGGTCGGTTTCCAGGAAGTGGACACGCTGGGCGAGACGGGGCCATTCTTCGCATAGGACGGCCGCCAGCTTGGCGGCGCTTTCGGGGAGGCGGCAATCGACGGCCAGCGCTTCGCCCGAGCTGTCGTCGAGGAGCAGCAGCAAATAGGCGAGAAGGCCGTGGCCGCAGGCCAGATCGACCACCCGGCCGCCGCGCATCCGTCGGCGCACCCGGCGCGCCACTTCCCACGCCTCAAACAGCTCCTTGCGCGGCAGGCAGCCGGCCCGGCAGCAGGCGCGGGCCACCCGGTCGAAGAGGGTGTCGCCGGCAAACAGAGGGAGCTGCTGCGGCATCAGGCGGTTGCGGGAGGCGCGGTCCATGCTACTGCGGCGCTCCGATCACCTTGACCCGGCCGACCTGGCCGTCGGTGAGGCGCACCTTGATGCCGCGCGAATGCACCGGGGCGCTGGTGAGCAGATCCTTGACCACCCCCCAGGTCAGCGCATTGCTGCGCTGGTCCTTCTTCAGCACGATCCCCACCGTCATCCCCGGCTGAATTTCATGGCGGTTTTCCCCGGCCATCGGCTACAGCCGCAGCTCCGCCTGGCCAAACGCATCCCTCATCTTCGCCACTTCGGCGCTCTCCAGATAATCCTCGAAACTCATCGAGCGATCGATGAACCCCTTGGGGAGGAATTCGACGATGCGGTTGGCGATCGTCTCGATGAACTGATGGTCGTGGGAGGTGAAGAGGATCACCTCGGTGTAGGCGATGAGGCCGTTGTTGAGGGCGGTGATCGATTCGAGGTCGAGGTGGTTGGTCGGCTCGTCCAGGACCAGGGCGTTGGCCCCCTTGAGCATCATCCGCGACAGCATGCAGCGCACCCGCTCGCCGCCGGAGAGGACGCGGGTCTTCTTGGTCGCCTCGTCGCCGGAGAAGAGCATGCGGCCGAGAAAGCCGCGGGCGAAGCTCTCGCCGTCGCAGGGGGGGAACTGACAGAGCCATTCGATCAGATTCAGGTCGTTATCGAAAAAGCTGCTGTTTTCTTTGGGGAAATAAGCCGGGGTGATGGTCACCCCCCATCGGCAGCTGCCGGCATCGGGCTGCAGTTCGCCGGCCAGGATCTGGAACAGGGTCGTCTTGGCCAGGCTGTTGGCGCCGACGAAGGCGATCTTGTCCCCCTTGTTGACGAACAGATCGAGGCCGCCGAAGAGCTCGACGCCGTCGATCTTCTTGTACAGCCCCTTGATCTCCAGGATGATGTCGCCGCAGGGGCGCTCCGGCTTGAAGACGACGAAAGGATATTTGCGCGACGAGACCGGCAGCTCCTCGACGGTGAGCTTCTCCAGCAGCTTCTTGCGCGAGGTCGCCTGCCGGGCCTTGCTGGCGTTGGAGGAGAAGCGCTGGATGAAGGCCTTGAGTTCGTCGGCCTTGTCGGTGGTGCGGCGGTTCTCGTCCTGCTTCTGCTTCAGCGTCAGCTGGCTCGCCTGGTACCAGAAGTCGTAGTTGCCGACATAGACAGTGATCTTGCCGAAGTCGATGTCGGCCACATGGGTGCAGACCTGGTTCAGGAAATGCCGGTCGTGGGAGACGACGATGACGGTATTGTTGAAGCGGAAGAGGAAATCCTCCAGCCAGGCGATCGATTTGAGATCGAGATGGTTGGTCGGCTCATCGAGCAGCAGGATGTCGGGGTTGCCGAAGAGCGCCTGGGCCAGCAGCACCCGCACCTTGTCGCCCCCCTCCAGCTCCTTCATCCGCTTGTGCCGCAACTCCTCCGGGATGCCGAGGCCGTCGAGCATCACCGCCGCTTCCGATTCGCACTCGTAGCCGTTGAGCTCGGCGAATTCCGCTTCCAGCTCGCCGGAGCGGATGCCGTCGGCTTCGCTGAAATCCCCTTTGGCATAGAGGGCTTCGCGCTCGTGCAGCACCTCATAGAGGCGCTTGTGCCCCATGATGACCGTGTCGAAGACGGTATGCTCGTCGAAGGCGAACTGGTCCTGGCGCAGTACCGCGATGCGCTCGCCGGGGCTGACCGCCACCGACCCCTTGTCGGCCTCGATCTCGCCGGCCAGGATTTTGAGAAAGGTCGATTTCCCCGCCCCGTTGGCGCCGATGAGGCCGTAGCAGTTGCCGGGGATGAACTTGATGTTGACGTCTTTGAAGATGACGCGCTTGCCGTAGGCCAGGGCGATATTGCTGGCGGAGATCATAGGGTGGTGTCCTCGCTTAAAAAATGAATGAACCGCCGAGGATCCCCGGCGGTTCAAGGTAAGACTTTATAACATTAAACCGGGGGTGGAGTAAAGGTTCAGGGACGCGGTCTCAGGTTGACCGGGTTGTTTTCGTCACCATCCCACTTTGCCGGGTTATCGGCGATGTACTGCCGGACTGCGTGCAGATCGCCTTCATCGCGAATAACACGCTCATAGTAGTTGCGCTGCCAGACGGGGCTGCCAGGATTGTCGCGGATGTCGTTGAGACGCCGGGTAACAGCCGATTTGAACCCGCCGACCAAAGACCCTAACGATTTCGGTTGCCGTAGGGGCGCATGGCATGCGCCCTGGTCGGAATCCGGACGGCAAAACCCGGGGCGCATGGCATGCGCCCTGGTTGGGGAAGGACAAGACGGCACATCTTCTGGGCGCATGGCATGCGCCCCTACAGGGTCGAAGAAGACGATTGCGTGAAAATGATTTGGCATCACCACAAATTCGTCCAAAACGATTTCCTTCCGAATTGCGGCTGATTTCACCCACTCCTCCGAAACGATATCGCCGAAGGGACTCAACCGTACCATTCCGTCGGCGCTCTCCCCGAACAGACACTCTCGCCCGAAAGTGCAGACTGTGATGAAATAGACACCGCCATCCGCGTAATCGAAATGCCGCAGACGAATGGAGCGGCGGTGGTGGGTTTCAGGATTATACGGCATCAACGCCTCCTTCCCGACGATTTGCATTTCCGTAGGGGCGCATGGCATGCGCCCTGGTTTGGGGACGACAAGACGGCACATCTTCAGGGCGCATGCCATGCGCCCCTACAGGGTGAAAGAAGACGATTGCGTGAAAATGATTTTAGCATCACCATCGGCGCCCCATCGCCCTTTTCCCACAGTTTCTATTTTCCGTAGGGGCGCATGGCATGCGCCCTGGTTGTGGGAGGACAGGACGGCATCTTCAGGGCGCATGCCATGCGCCCCTACAGGGTCGAAGAAGACGATTGGGTGAAAATGATTTGACATCATCGTCGGTGCCCTCATCGCGCCTTTTTCGACAGTTTCGATTTTCCGTAGGGGCGCATGGCATGCGCCCTGGTTGGGGGAGGACAGGACGGCACATCTTCAGGGCGCATGGTATGCGCCCCTACAGGGGTCGAAGAAGACGATTGGGTGAAAATGATTTGGCATCACCATCGGCGCCCCATCGCCCTTTTCCCACAGTTTCGATTTCCCGTAGGGGCGCATGGCATGCGCCCTGGTTGTGGAAGGACAGGACG
>JACZKF010000059.1 GCA_014860175.1 Desulfuromonadales bacterium
ATCCTTTCGGCATACCGCGCCACCCGGGTTGCATGGCCGATCAGTTTGAAATCACTTTTAAAATACCGCTTCATCTCTATGGCGATACGATCCTTTAAAAGGTCCTCTTTCTGGGCCAAAAGCTCCGGCGGCAGATCCCCGATGCACTCTTTTGCATATTGACAGTATGATGCACACCCGAAATCCATTTTGGGGTTGGCGAACTTATGCTCGCATTTTGGGCACTTCCGAGTGGTATCGTCCTTGAAAAACTCGACGGAATGACCGCATTCCGGACATTTTTCCTCGAAAATGGCACCTGGTTTCCAGTATCGGCTGTCCTGTCCCGGGCATTTCATTTTTATCCTCCTCTGATTGAGGCGTTCTTTTGACAGAATTCACAAGACATATGCTAATCATCTTGTGAATCCTGTCGAGAAAGAATTATCCCAAAATCGCTTTTAGATCTTCATCCGGTGTCTGTATCGGCATAATATTGAACTTTTCCACCAGAACATTGAGGATGTTCGGCGAAATAAACGCCGGCAGGCTCGGCCCGAGTCGTATATCCTTGATCCCCAGATAAAGCAGGCTCAACAGAATGGCACAGGCTTTCTGCTCATACCAGGACAGAACCATGGACAGGGGAAGGTCATTCACCTCGCATTCAAAAGCATTGGCCAGCGCCAATGCAATCTGAACGGCGGAATAGGCGTCGTTGCACTGGCCGACGTCGAGCAGGCGCGGAATGCCGCCGATGTCACCGAAGTCGAGCTTGTTGAAGCGGTACTTGCCACAGGCCAGGGTCAGGATGACGCAGTCCTTGGGGACCTGCTCGGCGAACTCGGTGTAGTAGTTGCGGCCGCTCTTGGCCCCGTCGCAGCCGCCGATGAGGAAGAAGTGGCGCAGCTGGCCGGCTTTCACCGCCGCGATGACTTTGTCGGCGACGCCGAGAATGGCGTTGTGGCCGAACCCGACCAGGATCTCCTTGCCGGGTTGCTCCTGGAAGCCGGGGAGCTCCTGAGCCTTGCGGATCACCGACGAAAAGTCCCAGCCATCGATGTGCTTGACATCGGGCCACTGCACCAGCCCCCAGGTAAAGAGGCGTTCCTTATAGGAGTCGGCCGGCCGCTGGATGCAGTTGGTGTTGAAGATGATGGCGCCGGGGAAGTTGCCGAACTCCTTGGCCTGATCCTGCCAGGCGCCGCCGAAGTTGCCGGCCAGGTGGGCGTACTTCTTCAGCCCGGGATAGCCGTGGGCCGGGATCATCTCGCCATGGGTGTAGATGTTGATCCCTTTACCCTCGGTCTGTTTCAGCAGCTCCTCCAGCATCCGCAGGTCGTGGCCGGAGACCAGGATCGCCTTCCCCTGTTTCGTCCCGAGGCTGACCGGGGTCGGCACCGGGTGCCCGTAGCGGCCGGTATGGGCCTGGCTGAGCAGCTCCATGGTGACCAGGTTGATCCGTCCGCACTCCAGGGCCAGATTGACGAAGTCCATCAGCCCGAGGCTCTTGTCGAGGGTCGCGGCCAGCGCCTGGTGGGTAAAGGCATAGACCTCGTCACTTTCGGCGCCGAGGGTCAGGGCGTGGTGGGCGTAGGCGGCATACCCCTTGAGACCGTAGATCACGATCTCCTGGACCGATTTGACATCGGCGTCGATGGTCGGGTCTTGGACCCCGTGCTCTTCCCCCTGGCGGACCAGGCCAGCCAGGTTGGCGGCCGGCTGCCACTCGGCAGCGGCCGGTACCGGGCCGGCAACGGGGCCGGCAAGCACGCGGGCCTTCTCTTTTATTTCACCGGCGCGGCGCAGGATGCGAGCGATATCCTCGGCATCGAAGTCGACGTTGGTGACGGTGGTAAACAGGCCGTCGAGCATGAAGCGATCGACTTCCTGATCTTTTCTCCCCTGGCCGCGGGCGGCATGAGCCCAAAAGGAGACCCCCTTGAGGGCGTGGATGAGCAGGTCCTGCAGGGCGGCGACATCGGGCTGCTTGCCGCAGACGCCGATCTTGGTGCAGCCGGTCCCTTGGGCGGCCTGTTCACACTGATAACAAAACATTGACATTGCTTCCTCCTTGGGTGATTGGTTGGCGCTGCCTTTCATGCCCAACATTTCGAATAGGCGATTGATCATCGTGAATTTCTCTCTTTCCTGGTCTGCGGCAAGATTGCCGATCTTCGGCCTCATGGGGTATAATCCGGGAATCATTTCGCTTTTGTGGGGGCATAATAGCCGTCGACCGATGAGCGAACCTTGACCAAGGTCAAAATACGGGGAAAACTGATCGTTCGTCAAATTTTTTGGAGGATTAAATGAACAGGCCGCTAAAAATCGTCGGGATCGTCGGTGCCGTTTTGCTGGTGCTGGTGATCGCCCTGGTCGTTCTGGCCAAGGTTCTGATCACCCCGGAACGGGTCCGCTCGGTGGTGGTCACCCGGGCCGAAGCGGCGCTGAACCGTCCGGTCTCGCTGGGGGAGATCAACGTCAGCCTGTTCTCCGGCATTACCCTTGAGCAGTTGGTGATCCAGGAGAGAAGTGGCGAGGAGCCGTTCATTGCCGCCGAGCGGGCGGTGCTGCGCTATCAGCTGTGGCCCCTGCTGTTTCGGCGGGTGGTGATCGACGAAGTCCGCCTGGTCGCTCCCCGCATTCGCGTCGAACGGTTCGCCGACGGCACCTTCAATTTCAGCGACCTGCAGCAGACCGCCGAACCGGAACAGGTGGTGCCGGCGCAGGAGGGGGAGGAGACAGGGGCCCCCATTGACCTGCTGGTGTCGCAGATCGCCATTTCAGGCGGCGAACTGCTGGTTATCGACCATCTTGCCGGCCCGCAGGGGGGGCAGACCTTCCAACTCACCGACCTGCAGGTGTCGGCCCGCGACATTTCGCTGCAGCAGGAGTTCCCCTTTTCGGTGCAGGGGAGGCTGGGTGAGGGGACCTTTGGTGTCGACGGGCAGGTCGATCCTCAGACCTTGCAGGTGGCCGTCAACGCCACCGTCGCCAACCTCGACCTGGCCCTGTTCACCGCCTACTTCCCGGAGGAGCTGCCGGCAACCGTGAACAGCCTCAAGCTCGCCCTGAAGGTGAGTGCCGAGGGGGGAAAAGAGCTCCTGCGCTCCCGGGGGGAGATCACTTTGCAGCCGATCGATCTGCTGCTGGCCCGGGAGGGGGAGGCACCGCTGCCGATTCGCAACGCCTCTCTGAACCTCAAGTACGACCTGGCCGCCGATCTGGTGCAGAACCTGCTCACCATCACCCAGGCGACCATTGTCTACAGCGGCATCCCGCTGGAGATCTCCGGCACTGTCGCCGATTTTGCCGACGCCCCCCGGGTCGAACTGCAGGCGGTTTTGCCCCCCCTCGATATCGCCCGGGCCCTGAAGGCGATACCGGCCGAGCTGGTCGGCGATCTCGCCCCGTTACAGCCGAGCGGAGAAGTCTCGGCCCGACTGACCCTGGCCGGCCCGGTAGCTGAACCGAAAAGCTTGCTGCAGCAGGGGGAAGTGCAGCTGGCGCCAATAGAAGTGACCGCCGGCGGCGGTCGTCCGTCGCTGCGCGGCACCCTGCGTCTGACCGGCGACAGCCTGCGCTCGGAGAACCTGCAGCTCACCATGGGAGAGAATCGGGCAGCCATTCAGCTGCAGGTCAACAATCTGCTCGGCGATATCATTCGGGTCAGCTCCGCCGTGCAGGCCGAACGGTTTGCCCTCGATCCGTTGCTGCAGACGGCCGCCGCCCCGGCCGCCAC
>JACZKF010000571.1 GCA_014860175.1 Desulfuromonadales bacterium
GGAGATCACGGTCACCGCCAGCCTCGGCGTCAGCCTCTACCCCAAAGATAGTGGGGACGGCACCACCCTGATCCGCGACGCCGACATGGCCATGTACCGGGCCAAGAGAGATGACAGTAACAACTTTGCTTTCTATTCCCCGGAAATGAACCAGCGAATCCTCGCAACCCTGGAGCTTGAGGGTGCATTGCGGCAAGCTCTCGAACGGGAGGAGTTTTGTCTGCACTACCAGCCCAAAGTCGATCTGGCCAGCGGCCTTGTCCTTGGCTGCGAAGCGCTGGTTCGCTGGCATCACCCTCAGCGGGGGATGGTTTCGCCGGCCGACTTTATCCCTCTAGCCGAAGAGACGGGGCTGATCGTGCCCCTCGGCACCTGGGTTCTAAAGGAAGCCTGTCGGCAGGCAAAAGCCTGGCAAGACCAGGGAATGCCGGAGCTGTGCGTCGCCGTCAACCTCTCCGCGCGGCAATTCCGCAAAGGAGATCTCCCCCAAATCGTTCGGGAGGTTCTGCACAGCACCGGACTCGACCCGCGCCTGCTGGACTTGGAGTTGACCGAGAGCATGGTCATGGACAACCCCACCGAAGCGGCGCAAACGATGCAACACCTCAAGAATTTGGGCGTGAGCCTGAGCCTGGACGATTTCGGCACCGGCTATTCGAGCCTTAACTATCTGCGCCACTTCCCCGTGGATAGTCTCAAAATCGACCGCTCTTTCATCCGCGACGTGGCCACCGACCCAAGCGGTGCCTCCGTTGTCACCAGTATCATTGCCATCGCCCATAACCTGGGGCTGACCGCCGTCGCCGAGGGCGTCGAGACGCGCGAGCAGCTCGCTTTCCTGGCTGGCTGCGGTTGCGACATATTTCAGGGATATCTCTTCAGCAAGCCCTTGCCGGCAGAGGAGTTCACCACCCTTCTGGGTGAGAGGCGGCGGCTCACTGGCTAAACGAACTGGCTCGGAGGAGATCCCCATCCTAGAAGTCACCGGTGCCAGCACAGTTTTCCGGCGGTCTCGGTACCGGGACTTTTTCAGACAGGGGAAAAGGGGCCATTTTCTAGACGTTCTTTTTGGCAGTTAAAAGGTGCGGAAACGGCTTCTCAAAATTTGATCTTCTATTTTTCATAGGGATTTTAAACTACTTCAACTGCAATCAATCTATCGATCACATTAGGAATGATAATGGAAGAATTATGGCCTAAGAATATCGATATAAGTAAAAGTGACAATCCTCTGGTCTTGATCGTCGATGACGATAAGTTTATGCGCTCTCTCCTTCGGGAAACGTTGGAAGAGGGGGGATATGCGACTGTCGAGGCCGACTGCGGCATTCGCGCCCTCCAAATGGTCGGTGAACTTTCCCCCGATATGATTCTCCTAGATATCGTTATGCCGGGATTGGACGGCTTCGAGACCTGTCTGGAACTGCGCCGGGACAGGAGATTGAAAGATATTCCGATCCTCATGATCACGGCCTTGGAGAGCCCTGAGACCATTCACCGGGCTTATGCCGCCGGGGCCACCGATTACCTTGTAAAGCCAATCGTCCGGCCCAACCTCCGCCACCATGTGCGCTATCTGCTCCGGGCGCACCGGACCTCCGAGGATCTCCGGAAGCAAAAGGAGCGCCTGCTCCAGGCTCAGCGGATCGCCCGTCTCGGCGATTGGGAGTGGAATGAGCGATCCGAAGCCCTGCATTGTTCTCGGGAAGCCCTGCGCATCCTGTTACAACCCGAATCCTCCTCCCCGATTCCCTTTGCGGCTTTTCTCAACACCATCCATCCGGATGACCGTGAGAAAGTGCAACAATCGTTTCAAATGCTTCTAGAGCAGGATTGCTGTTTTAACCTGGACTTTCGTTTGCAGTTGCCGGATGGCAGCACCCGGGACGTTCATGGCCAGGGAGAGACGGTTCCCGGAGGAGCGGGCAAAGTCCGGCTCCTCGCGGGGACCCTCCAGGATATTACCGAGCGAAAGGCTGTCGAAGAAAAACTCCTTCTTTCCGCAAAATTCTTCGAAAACAGTAGTGAGATGATCATGGTTCTGGATGACCATGGACGCATTATCGACGTGAATCCCGCATTTTGTCGCTTAACCGGAAGAAGAAAGGGGGAGGACATTGGTAGATTCTTTACTGAAAGTGGGGCGATCCACCTGGACGTCCAGACCCTCCGGAAACTCTGGGCCGAAGTGGATGCAATGGGAAAATGGCAAGGAGAGGTATGGCATCGGCCTCGAGGCGGAGAACCATTTCCCGCTTTAGTTAATGTGGATGCGGTGAAAAAAGGCATCGACGAAATCGGTTTTTATATCTGGTCGGCTACAGACATTTCAAAGTTGAAGGAAACTGAAGAGCGCATCCGGCACCTGATCAGGTACGATTTTTTGACTGACCTGCCCAATCGTTCCCTCTTCCATGAACGCCTGAATCAGATCCTGTCGGCCGCAACCCGGCGCTCGGCCCTGGTAGCGGTTCTTGCGCTTGACATCGATAGTTTCAAAGAATTCAACGATACCCTCGGGCACATGATGGGCGATGAAATTTTGCGCAAGGTGGCGCAGCGGATAAAATCATGCGTTCGGGAAAGTGATGTCGCAGCGCGTCTAGGGGGGGACGAATTCGCCATTATCCTTTGGGATTTGAGGGATTCTGAAAGCGTAGCCGTGGTGGTACAACGCATTCTTGAACTCCTCGCATCTTCTTTCCTCATTGAGAACAGGGAATTTTTCCTGAGCACAAGTGCCGGAATCGCTCTCTTCCCAGATGATGATCGGACCGTGGAAAGTCTGGTGAACAAGGCCGAAGCCGCCCTGAAATTTGCGAAAAAACAGGGAGGAAACCGTTTTCATTTCTTTTCGGAGGCGATGAATACCCGGGCACAGGAGCGGCTTTCCATGAAAACCGCGCTGCGATATGGTCTGGATCGAAACGAAATTTTCCTTCATTATCAACCCAAGTACAATACCAAAAGTGGCGTCCTGGTCGGAATGGAGGCTTTGGCGCGTTGGCAAAATCCAGATCTCGGGTTAGTCCCCCCCTCCCGTTTTATCCCTCTGGCTGAAGAAAATGGCTTAATCATTCCTTTGGGAGAGCGAGTTCTTCGTTTGGCGTGCACCCAAAATCGTCTTTGGCAGGAACAGGGTTTTTCTCCCTTCCGGATGGCGGTGAACCTCTCTGCTTGCCAGTTCCGAGAAGATAATTTGGCAGAAAAGGTGGAGCGGGTTCTCTCTGAGGCTGAATTAAGTGCGGAATGGGTGGAACTGGAAATCACTGAAAGCGCAATAATGCAAGATACCGACCGGGCAATCTCCGTTCTGAAGCGTCTTCGCGACAAGGGAATCCGCATCGCTCTGGATGATTTCGGAACAGGCTATTCTTCTCTTAGTTATTTGACACGTTTTCCCGTCGATTCATTGAAAATAGACCATTCCTTCGTTAGGAACATGTTCCGCAACGAGGGAGATGTTGCGATCGTGCGGGCGATCATCGCTATGGCGCACAGCCTCGGTATTAAGGTTATCGCTGAAGGGGTAGAGACGGAAGAGGAAAGAATTTTTCTGCTTAGGGAGAATTGTGACGAAATCCAAGGGTATCTTTCTCCGATGCCTCAGGCGAAGGGAGAAATAGAAAAACTGCTCCCGGAAAAGCAGATTTGAAAATGCCTTTGTCCGTTAGGAGAATCGCCGGCTGAAATAGAGTTGCCATGCATTATTCGTTCTTTGCGCTCACCCGGTCTACCAACGCCATCAAATTCACTGGCCAGGGAGGGATTCATATTACCGTTCGCCCACAAGGAAGTTTTCTGGAGATCACCGTCGCAGACACGGGACCTGCTTTTCCAGAGTTTCTCGCAGGCGGACAGTTCGTTGACCCGCAGGTATGGCGGCTCGGGATTGGGTCTGGCCATTTGCAAAGGCCTGACAGTAATGGTGCGGGCCTACGCCGACCAGCTGAGCTTCATTCATAACGGAGAGACGGTCGGCACGCACCGACGTCAGTTCGGCCGGGACAAGACGGTCTTCGATCCCTGGCACTATCTGGATGTGCTCGAGTACAAGCCCGGGGCGCTACGCAATGGCGCCCCCTTTGTGTCATGGGATCTGCCGGCCCCCCTCCAGCAGACGCGCACCCTGCTGAGCAACCGCTGCGATGGGGATCGGCAGTTCGTCGGCATTCTCGCTGCTGTTCCCACGCACGGCCTGGAGGCGGTGACGAGGGCCTGTGCAGCGGCATTGGCAGAAGGCACCGTCAGCCGTGACCTGATCCTGAACCTCCTCTGCCGCTCTGGCGATGAGCCTTCAGGTTCCCCGTGCCCACCGCCGGATCCGGCAGGCGATCCGAAGCGGCAAACGCGGGCGCCACTTCAACCTGGTGGACTTGGTCAATCAGTTAGAGCAAGAGAAGCTCACCGGCCGCGGCGGCAAGCTGGCCGAGAGCCTGACCCGCCTCGATCTGGTCGTGCTCAATGAGTTAGGATACCTGCCGTTTTCCAAGAGCGGCGGACAGCTTCTGTTTCACCTGATCACCAAGCTCTACGAGCGCACCTCGCTGCTCATCACCACCAATCTGACCTTCGGCGAATGGCCCCAGGTTTTCGGCGACGGCAAGATGACCACAGCGCTTCTCGACCGGGTCACCCATCACTGTGAAATTGTCGAAACCGGGAACGAAAGCTGGAGGATCAAAACCAGGAATTCCGACCACCACTGACCCTCTGAGGTGGGTCAAAATTGGACGCCGATGGTGGGTCAATTTTCAATGCCGATTGACAATGAGAAATAGCTTCCCTTTTCCGACCGCATAGCCGAGATAGCGGGCCGAGTAGGGCGTAGTCGGGGAAAGTTCGATGTCGCTGAAGCGGATTTTCAACTTCAGGAAAAGATTTTCCTTTAAGGGATTGATGCTGCCGACAACGGTCAGGGGAGACTGGTTCTGCAGATGACCGCGTAAATCGATCGCGGCCGGATGCCCCCTTAATCAATTCGCAGTGTCCCCTCCTCCGTAAGGGTCACCGTCGCACCGGCATCCGGGGTCCCTTCGACCGGACGGGTAAGGACCGACTTCAGATAAGGTAGTACGCAAAGTGTTTCGCGCGCCTCGGCCGAAGCGACCAGAGCCCGGGCCCGGGCGGCTGGACAAGAGCGTTTGGAATGCTAAAAAAAGAAAGAAAAGAGAGAAAAAATCCATCCATTCTGAAGCAGAGGAGACACGTCATGAAGAGACTCGTACTTTCTGCAATGCTGGCCTTGATTCTTTCACTCGGGGCATGCGCCGGGAAAGAACGGACCGGAGTGGCCGTGGACGTTCCGACCTACTCGCCAGCTGCGGAAGTCATCGGTATGAGGGTGGTGGACATCCAGGGGCAGCCGGTCGGCCAGCTGGAGAATATCGTCGCCGACTGGGAAACCGGTCGGATCGGCTACGGAGTCGTCTCCATCGACGGCAATCCTTACCTGCTCCCTTGGTCCGCCATCAGCATCAGCGCCGCTGAGCCGTCCGTCCTGCGTCTGAACGTCGACCGGCAGAAGGTGGTGACGGGCCCCAGGTTCCAGCGCGGAACGCCGATCTCCCAGGCCACCACCATTCAGATCCATCAGCATTACGGGATATCTCCGATCTGGGAGGAGAAGGTCCGCGAACGGCCGCGCCCTGGTACGCCTGCCATCACCGACCCGAGTTATCCGACCGGAAATATCCCCTCCACCGGTATCCCCGGTCGCTAGACGAGCACGAGGCGGGGAATCATCCCCGCCTCATTTTCCGATCCTTCCCTCCAGAGAATCAGGTCCGCTCCCGGATCAATCCTTCCTGAGCGACCGAGGCGACCAGCTTGCCGTCGCGAGTAAAGATCCTTCCCTGGGTAAACCCGCGCGCATTGGAGAGATTGGGGCTGTCGGTCACGTAAAGCAGCCACTCGTCCATGCGAAAGTCACGGTGAAACCAGAGGGCGTGATCGAGGCTCGCCTCCTGGAACTTGCCTTCGTTGGCCGGGACGCCGTGGGGAAGGCCCGCGGTGGTGATCAGGCCGTAATCGGAGGCGTAGGCGAGCAGCGCCTGATGCAGTCCCCGGCCGTCCGGCAACCTGCCGACGGCCCGCATCCAGACGCGGGAAAAGGGGAGATGGATGCCGGAGGCATAGGGGTTGACTGGGGTGACCGGACGGATTTCGATCGGAAACTCGTGCAGGAACTTCTCCAGGCGCAGGTTGCGCTCGCGCATCCTGCCCAGGGCTTCAAGCAGCGGCGGGAATTCGTCCGGTCCGGGAACGTCGGGCATGTTCGCCTGGTGCTCCATCCCCGCCTCATCGACCTGAAACGATGCCGTCATGGAGAAAAGCGGCTTCCCCTTCTGGATCGCCACGACATGCCTGGTGGTAAAGCTCCGCCCATCCCGG
Source organism: Desulfuromonadales bacterium (assembly GCA_014860175.1). Lineage (GTDB taxonomy): Bacteria > Desulfobacterota > Desulfuromonadia > Desulfuromonadales > JACZKF01 > JACZKF01. The sequence continues at coordinate 6,394 of JACZKF010000571.1, forward strand.
AGCCGCTCCACCTGGTAGACGATCGGCGCCTTGTCGCTCCCCATGAGCAGGAAATAGGCATGAAAGGAGTGGACGGCGCGATCCGGGACCGTTCGCTCGGCGGCGGCGAGTGCCTGCCCGAGCACCTGGCCGCCGAAGAGGCGATCGAGTCCGAGGTCCTGGCTTCGGCCGCGAAAAAGATTCTCCTCGATCTCCTCAAGTTCAAACAGGTCGTACAGGTTCTGCGCCACCGGCTCTTCTCTCATCCCATCCTTCCTCAGGCTGTCTTTTCCCTTTTCTCCTGGTCGGCCAGCTGGTCGGCCAGCTCCCGCAGCTTGTTCTTGGCGATCTTCTGGAGGACGGCCCGGGGGAAGTCATCGAGGAAATAGAGGGCCCGGGGGCGCTTGAAATCGGCCAGATTCTTTTCACAGGCGGCAAAGACCTTCCGCCGCAACTCCTCCTCGGTCTCGCTGGCCGATGGGCTCCGGATGGCAAAGAGAACCGGGACTTCATCCAGCATATCATGTTTCTGCGCCACGACGGCGATCTCCTCGAACCCCCCGAGGCCGATGATGAGATCTTCCACCTGGCGGGCCGAGACGTTCTCTCCCCCGACCTTCAGGACATCCTTGTCCCGGTCAGAGAAATAGAAATAGCCGTCTTCGCCGAGGCGCACCATGTCGCCGGTGGCGAACCAGCCGTCGTCGGTGAAGGACTTCTTCATCGCCTCGGGATTTTTGTAGTACTCGAGGAACATCTGCACACCGCGGGTGCCGCGGATGTAGAAATTGCCGTTTACCCCCGGCTGGCAGAATTCGCCGGTTTCCGGATCGAGAATGGCGTACTCGTAGCCGGGCGTCGGCAGTCCGAGATTGAGGGGCGGGGTCTGGTGAAAAAGGTCGCAGCGGGTCGCCTGGCCGACGGTTTCCGTCATCCCCCAGGCGGCGAAAGACCGAACTTTGTACCGCTCTTCCACCTGCGGCACAATCGCCCCGGTGACCCAGATCTTGTACGAATGGGCGGGGACCTCCTGGGCGGCGATCGCCTTGAAGAAGAAAGGCCCCATGGTGGCGTGGGTGCACTTGTGCTTGAGGGAGATGTCCCAGAACCGGCTGGCGGAAAACTTCGGCTGCAAAACGATCGTCCCCCCCACCCAGAGCATGCTCCAGATGCACCACCCCTGGGCGTTGATGTGGTAGAAGGGCATAAAGGTCAGATAGACATCGTCACTGACCACGCGCAGGTTCTGGGAATTGGTGTACCCCCCCCACAGGGCGTTGGCGTGGGTATGCACGACCGCCTTGGCGCGGGCCGTCGTACCGGAGGTGAAGAGAATGCCGACCGGCAACATCGGCTCGGCCGGCCGCAGCGGGGCCTGGTCCCCGTGCTCGTACAGGCTCCGGAAAGAAGGCAGGCCGTGCCCCTTCTCGGCGGCGTCAGGCCCGTCTCCCGAGTTGTCCTCGGTGACGACAAACCACTCGATGCTCCGGGCATTGGCGGTCAACTCCTTGACAAACTGCGGCTGGGTGATGCAGCCGACCGCCTCCGAATGCTCGGCGAAATAGGTCAGTTCCTCGCCGACGCAACGGGTATTGGTCGCCACCGCCACCGAGCCGACCAGGGCCGAGGCGTACCAGGCCAGGACCATTTCCGGGCTGTTCTCGCCATGGATCAGCAGCTTGTCCCCTTTTTTTACCCCCCTGGCGAGCAGCCCGCAGGCGATCTTGTTGATCTCCACCCAGAAGGCCCGGTAGGTCCAGGTCCGGGTCTTGCCGTCCCGAGGTTCCCAAATGAGAAACGGTTTCTCCGGCGTCTTCTCGGCCCAGTGTTTCACCAGCCAGGGGACGTCCTTGTTCGGGAAGGTATAGAGCGCCGTCGCCTTCTGCGCATCAATCACCGGTGCGTTCATCGTGAACTCCTCGTCGCCTTTATCGTCAGATTATCTGCATGTCTTCGAACAGGTGCCGCCGACGGCGTCGAGCTGGTCAATCCAGGAGGTCGCCGCCCAGTATGCTTCGTGGATCGCTTCCTTGATCCGCCGCGGGGTCTTCTTGTCGCCGATAACCACGAAGGGGAGGCCGGAACGCCTGACCTCCTCCACCAGTTCGTCGTCCGCCTTGAAGCCGATGGAGATGATCAGACTGCGGGCCGGCACCGCGATTTCTCCTTCGGCCGTCCGCACGATCACCTTACCATCTTCGACCCGGGGGACGGAAGACGAGGTGAAGATCTTCACCCCCCCTTCCTTCAGGCGGCCAAGCAGGACCCAGCGCAGGGAAGCCCCCATATCCGGGAGCATTTTCGGCTGAATTTCCACCACGCTCACCTGGAACTTGCGGGTGCTGAGATAGTCGGCCGTCTCTCCACCGACCAGGCCGCCACCGATGATGACCACCGGACCTTCCAGGGTGACCTGGCCGTCCAGGACCTGGCTGCTGGAGTAGACCGGGATCTTCTCCATCCCCTCGATGCCGAGGGAGCGCTCCTTGGCTCCGGTCGCCAGGATGACGGCGTCGTAATCGGCATCCAGCCGGGAGAAGTCGGCTTCGGTGATGACCGGCACCTGAAAGGACTGCACCTCGTGAACGAGGTAGCGGATCAGCCCGGCGATCTCTTCCTTGTGGGGAGGGGCGGCGGCGGTCGCCAGCCGTCCGCCGAGGCGGCCGGTCTTCTCCAGCAGGGTAACCTTGTGGCCGCGGCTCGCCAGCATTCGCGCCGCCTCCAGCCCGGCCGGGCCGGCGCCGACCACCAGGACGCGCTTCGGCTCGGCCGCCGGGGCGAGCGGCTCCTCGGTCAGATTGGCGTTGATGGAACACTCGATCGTATCGCGGGCGAAGGCCCGGTCGAAGCAGTTGCAGCAGGCGATGCAGGTGCGGATCGACTCGTCGCGGCCGGCCTGCGCCTTGTTCGGCCAATCCGGATCGGCGATCAGGGCCCGCCCCAGGGTGACCATGTCGATCTGGTTTTCGGCAATCACCCGCCGGGCCAGTCCCGGCTCGGTGATGCGCACGCCGCAGGAGACCGGGATGCCGACCGCTTCCTTGATCTTGGCGGCGTACGGGATGAAGTTACCGTGCGGGACGGTCGGGGCGATCTGCGGGACCGGCGCGTCGTGCCAGCCGGCGGTCACGTTGAGCAGGTGAATCCCCCACCGTTCCAGTTCGACGGCAAAACGCCGGTGATCGGCCGCGTCCATCCCGCCGGGCAGGTTGTCGAGCGACGACATGCGGAAGATGAGGGGGTAATCCGCCCCGACCTCCTCCTTCACCGCCGCGATCATCTCCCGGGCAAAAGTGCGGCGCTTTACTTCGTCGCCACCGAAACGGTCGCTGCGCTGGTTGGTCAGGGGGGAGAGGAACTGGCTGATCAGGTAGCCGGTCGCGCCGAGAAACTCGACCGCCTCGAAGCCGGCCTGGCACGCCCGGCCCGCCGCCTTGGCGAAATTCTCGATGACCGCCTCAACCTCGGCCAGGCTCAGTTCCCGGGGGCATTCGTTGGTGTAGCGCGATTCGATGGCGGAGGGGGCGACCGGATCGAGCCCCGAGATCTTCTTCTTGGAATAGCGGCCGGCATGGTTCAGCTGCAGAGCCGGCACCGCGCCCCCTGCCTTGATGGTCCGGGCAATCTTTTCCAGCGAGGGGAGCCACTCGTCGCTGTCGGCACCGATCTGATGCTCGTCCTGCTTCCCGCCAGGATCGACATGGCAGGCGCCGACGACGATCAGGCCGACCCCCCCTTCCGCCCGACGGCGGTAAAACCGGAGCCAGTCATCCCCGATCTCATACCCCTGGAAGGGGTAGTTGAGAATAAAGGCCGGCATGATGATCCGGTTCTTGAGCGTCAAGCCGCTGATCTGAATGGGTGAGAACAGGTCCGCTTGGGGGAGTGCGCCTTTTGATTTCACCTTTTTACCCCTTTACAGAAGCAAATTTCGATATTGATCGACCGTTCGTTAGATAAATAGCAATTACCGACGCCCCCGTCAAGGGGAAATCGCCTTCGCCCGGCTCAAGCGGCCGCCGTACAGTCGATGCGGACGCCGCGCAGGCCGTCGTCGAGGCACTGCAGGCAGGAGTTGCACTGCCGGATCTCCGCCGCCTTGCCGCTCGAGGCCTTGGTGCACCAGTGCGGATCAGCGATCAGCCCCAGGCCGATGGCGACGAAATCGGATTTCTTCTCCCGGATGACCTCCTCGGCAAAGGCCGGTTCGTGAACCAGACCGACGCCGATGACCGGGATCTTGACCGCCTTTTTCACCGCCTCGGAAAGATAGCCGCGCCAGCCCTGGTAATAGGGCGCCCGCTCGATGACGGAACGCACGCTCTTGTAGGTCCCGCAACTGACGCTGATGGCATCGACGCCGATGTTCTCCATGTACTGGGCGATCATGATCCCCTCCTCGAGGAAGATCCCCCCCTCCACGAACTCATCGACGATCAGGCGGATGATAATCGGGTAGTCCTTGCCGCAGGCGGTTCTGATCCCCTCGATGACCTCTTTGGTAAACCGCATTTTCTTCTCAAAATCGCAGCTGTAATCGTCGGCCGGGGTCGGGCTCAGAAGCTGGTTGAGTCCAGGCCCCTGCGCCCAGTGCAGCTCGACGCCGTCGATCCCCGCCCGCTGGCAGCTCAGGGCCGCCCTGGCGAAGTGCTGCGCCAGGGTCCCGTTCTCCCGTCCCGCCAGGCGCAGCTGGACAAAGATCCGGGCATCGTGCCGATGGACCGCCTCGGCCAGCCGCCCGAGTCTGCTAGCCCGCTCGGCATCCCCCGTGCCGAGTGTCGCCCCTGAGGCTTCCGAACTGCCGACGATCGAGGCGGCCTCGGTG
>JACZKF010000572.1 GCA_014860175.1 Desulfuromonadales bacterium
GCACCAGTTCTTCGATGCTCACGAATTCCATGCCGATCTGCTTGTTGTCATGTGAGCGTAACATGCTGGCATTATACAGGAATTAACCCTTTAGAAAAACAAAATCCCCGCCTTGCGGCGGGGACTTTGTCAACAATCTGAAGCCCCCGGAGTATCTCTCCGGGGGCTTCTGATTTCTGGAGCGGGAAACGGGATTCGAACCCGCGACTTCAACCTTGGCAAGGTTGCACTCTACCACTGAGTTATTCCCGCCCGAATAGGGCTGCTCGTCTCAAGCGGGGTTATTAATAGCAAAAGGTTTTCGGCAAGTCAACAGGCAATTTCGGAAAAACTCACTCCCCCGAAGACCTCTCACCGGGCTATAACCTTAAAGAATCTGAATAGATAATCGGCACCGGACCACATGGTCATGGCAAAAGCGATCCAGAAATAGAAGAGTCCGGCATTATGCATGGAAACATGGAAGATTTCCAGCCGCAGGCCGAACAGCCAGTAATAGTCGTAGTGCAGCAACAAACCGACGATGGCGACCATCTGGAAGATGGTCTTGTACTTGCCGAGCTCGCTGGCGGCAATGACGATCCCCTCGGCAGAAGCGATGGAGCGCAACCCGGTCACCACCATCTCCCGGGCCAGGATCAGAAAAACGGCCCAGGCGGGAACCCGTCCCAGAGGGATCAGCATGATGAGGGCCGCCATCACGATCAACTTGTCCGCCAGCGGGTCGAGGAACTTGCCAAGGACGGTCACTACCTGCCAGCGCCGCGCCAACCAGCCGTCCAGCCAGTCGGTCATTGCCGCCGCGCCAAAAAGCAGGGCGGCCCAGAACCCGGCTGCCCGGCTGTCGAACATCAGCAGGACCACAATCAGGGGGATGGCGGCAATACGACCCAGAGTGAGGATGTTGGGGAGATTGAGCAGGCCGGTGCGAAAATTCATAAGAGGGTGTCGTGCCCCTGACGGTAGTGCTGGAGGAACTTCTTCACCCGCTCCACATAGGTACGCGTCTCTTGGTAGGGGGGGATGCCGCGGTGGCGGCGGACAGCACCGGGGCCGGCGTTGTAGGCAGCCAACGCCAGCTCGACAGTGCCGAATTCGTCGAGCATGAGCCGCAGGTAGCGACTGCCGCCGCGGATATTCTCCTCGGCATTGTAGGGATCCGACACCTGCATGAGGCGGGCGGTCTCGGGGATCAGCTGCATCATCCCCATCGCCCCTTTGCTCGACAAGGCGCGGGGGTTGTAGTCACTTTCCGCTTTGATCACCGCCCGGATCAGGGCTTCTTCGAGACTGAACTGACTGGCATTGCGGCGGATCGCCTCGGCGATCCGTTCTCCGCCGGCAGAGGCGCTCAGCGAAGGGGTCTTCTCCTTGCGGTAAAAGGCGAATTTTCCGGTGGTCGGCGTATTGGTGAAATGGACCACCCCGTCAGCATCGACCCAGCGATAAATGTCACTGTGAGCGGTCAGCGGCACGAAAAAGGACCATAGAACCAAGCCGAGACCGAAAACAGCCCTGCCCGGGCATTTCATTAACATCCTCCTGAAGACAGGTGCGACTATAACTGAAATATTGCTGTATTTCAACCCGTTTAGCACGACCAAAAACCTTGACAACCCAGGGTGGGCTCTCGATAATGCACGATCAGCACGGGTTGGCGACAGTTATTCAGCAATGAAGGTGATGCAAGACCGGTTCCAAGCGGAGCCGCCTGCGCCTTCGCACCCTCAAGAGGCTGGCATGAAAGTTACCTCTGATTTTCTGATCATCGGCAGCGGCATTGCCGGACTCTCGTATGCCTTGAAGGTGGCCGATGCTGGCACCGTCGCCATCGTCACCAAACGGGAGATATCCGAGACCGCCACCAACCTGGCCCAGGGGGGAATCGCCTCGGTCTTTTCGGCCGACGACTCCTTCGACGCCCACGTTGAGGACACCATGGTCGCCGGCGCCTTCCTCTCCCACCCCGAGGTGGTGCGGATGGTGGTCGAAGCCGCCCCGAAGGCGATCCATGACCTGATCGCCTGGGGAGTGCAGTTCACCAAGGAGGGGGATAGCTACGATCTCACCCGGGAAGGGGGGCACAGCGCCCGCCGGATCCTCCATGCCCAGGATATCACCGGCCGCGAGGTCGAGCGGGCGCTGGTGGAGGCGGTAAGACGCCACCCGAATATCACCATCTACGAGTATCATGCGGCCATTGACCTGATTACCGAGGCCAAGGTCACCCATCGACGCCAGCGCCCCGACCGTTGTCTGGGGGCCTACGTCCTGGATATCGAAGGGAAGGAGGTTTTTACCTTCGGGGCTCACTTCACGGTTCTTGCCACCGGCGGTGCCGGCAAGGTCTACCTCTATACCTGCAATCCGGACATCGCCACCGGCGATGGTGTCGCCATGGCCTACCGGGCCGGGGCGGCGGTGGCCAACATGGAGTTCATGCAGTTCCATCCCACCACCCTCTATCACCCCCATGCCAAGTCGTTTCTCATCTCCGAAGCGGTCCGCGGCGAAGGGGCGGTTCTGCGCCGCCGCGACGGCACGGCCTTCATGGACCAGTTCCATCCCCTCAAAGACCTGGCCCCTCGGGATATCGTCGCCCGGGCCATCGACCATGAGATGAAGGTGCATGGCGACGACTGCGTTTTTCTCGACATCACCCATCGCGGCGCCGACTACATCCGCCAGCGATTCCCCAATATCTACGAGACCTGCCTCTCCTACGGTATCGACATGACCCGGGAGCCAATTCCGGTGGTCCCCGCCGCCCATTACCTGTGCGGCGGGGTTCAGGTCGACCTGTGGGGGGAATCGGAGATCCGCAACCTGTTCGCCATCGGCGAAGTCGCCTGCACCGGGTTGCATGGCGCCAACCGCCTGGCCAGCAACAGTCTGCTGGAGGGGGTCGTCTACGGTGGTCGGGCCGCCGACCGTTGTCTGGAGCGCCTGGGTGAGCCTGCCC
>JACZKF010000573.1 GCA_014860175.1 Desulfuromonadales bacterium
CCCCCCAGCCCCCTCTTAACTTAAGAGGGGGAGATAACCCTCCAGCCAACAATTTCGGCAGCGGCCGGCCGTACGCTCCTCCCCTTAGGTTAAGGTGAGGCTTGGAGGGGTTACGACCAGCATGGCTCAGACTGGGCACGAGCTCATAACTCCCCCTAGCCCCCTCTTAACTTAAGAGGGGGAGATAACCCTCCAGCCAACGATTTCGGCAGCGGCCGGCCGTACGCTCCTCCCCTTAGGCTAAGGGGAGGCTGGGAGGGGTTACGACCAGCGTGGCTCAGACTGGGCACGATCTCATTCGGAATCGGGGGACACCTTGATTAATTGTTTTTGGACGGAGGATCAACCTCCAATTGCCGCAGAGCGGAGGCGAAGGGAAAAACGAGATCTTTCAGGCTGACGACATGCCCGGCATTGCCGGCCCGGCGGACATAAGCGTCGTCGGCGGTGACGAAGGTTCCCCCGGCCTTCAGTGCGACCGCATGGTAGGAGGCGTCATAGAAAGTCACCCCATGGCGGCGCATCAGGTCGAGAGTCGCCATGAGGTGGCCGGCATCGGTTCTTGCCTCCGGAAAGCGGTAGTCGAGCAGCAGCGCCATAATCTCCTCCGCTCTTTCGCCACTCTTCCGGCCGACGATGTTTCCGACCTCGTAGACCCACAGTGACGGCAGAACGATTTCCGTCTCCCCGGCAACCCACGAGGAGAGCAGCGTCAGGGCTTTTTCCGTATGATCCTCATCCATCAATGGGGCGCTTCCCCTCCCCTCACCACCTCTTCGCTCTGAACCTGCTGAAAGGTCATGCTCGGAGTGATTCTGGTGCTGGTTGTCATTGGACGGGTCACGCCACCAGCGGCGCGCATCCTTTACCTTCTTCCCGTATCCGGATGGACCTTCCTCACCTTCCTGTTAATTTGATCTGCATCAATGGCCGAACGGTTGTGAGCGGCTATGGTTTCTGGAGACGCGATCTTCAACTGAAACCGAGGTGCCGATGACAGGCGCGAGAAAGCTGCGGCAGATGCAGGGGCGCCGGACGGCCGGGGCGGTCGTGACGGGTGCCGGCCGATGAGGAAAAAGGTTGCCATCGTCGGCATGGGGTTCGGCGGGATCCGTGCCGCACGGGCCGTCGCCGGCCAGGGGCACGAGGTGGTCCTGGTTGACCGCAACAACTACCACCTGTTCCAGCCGCTCCTCTACCAGGTGGCGACCGCCGGCCTGGAGCAGGAGTCGATCGCCCAGCCGATCCGGGCGATGGCGCGGGGGTGGCCCGGCACCCGGTTCCATCTGGCGGAGGTCAGCGGCGTCGATTTTGCCGCCCGCCAGATCCGCACCGATGCCGGCGAAATCCCGTACGACTACCTGATCCTCGGCGCCGGCAGCGTCACCAACTTTTTCGGCCTCGAGTCGGTGGAACGGCACGCCTTCGATCTCAAGGAGCTGGCCGACGCCGAGAACCTGCGCAATCACATCCTGACCGCCTTCGAGCGGGCGGTCATCGAACCCGACCCGGCCCGCCAGCGGGCGCTGATGACCTTCGTCATCGTCGGCGGCGGCCCCACCGGGGTCGAGTTTGCCGGAGCGCTCATCGAGCTGGTCCATTTCGTTCTGGCCAAGGACTATCCGGACCTGAGCACCCATGCCGCCCGGGTGATTCTGGTGGAGGCCAAAGATGGGCTGCTCGCGTCGATGCCGGAGAAGCAGCGGCAGTACGCGCTGCGCAAACTGCGCCGGATGTCGGTGGAGGTGCTCCTCAACGCCAGGGTGGTCGATGCCGGTCCGGAGCGGGTCATGCTGCACGACGGAGCGGTCATTCCGGCGCACACCCTCTTCTGGTCGGCTGGGGTCAAGGCGGCCCCCGTCGCCGCCGCCCTCGAAGTTCCCAGGACGACGGGAGGGAGGATTCCGGTCGAGCCCGACCTGACCCTCCCCGGCCATCCGGAGGTTTTCGTCATCGGCGACATGGCCTACCTGGAGCAGGACGGCGCGGCGCTGCCGATGATCGCCCCGGTCGCCATGCAGATGGGGAGCTATGCGGGGCGGGCGGTTCTGGCAAAAATAGCTGGCGCCCCCCTGGCGCCGTTTCACTACCGTGACAAGGGGAGCATGGCCACCATCGGCCGCAACGCCGCCGTCGCGAGCGCCTTCGGCCTCAACTTCCAGGGCTATCCGGCCTGGCTGGTCTGGCTCCTTTTACATCTCTACTACCTGATCGGCTTCCGCAACCGGATCGTCGTCCTGCTCAACTGGGTCTGGTACTACTGGTTCCATGAGCGCCAGGTGCGGCTGATTACCCGCCGGGGCTCCTCCTCGTGCTGCCGCCTGGCCGCCTCCGGCGAGCCAGCGGATCGGGAATAGGCTACCCCGCCCTCCAGCCAGCCATCGATTCCGGCAGTGGCCGCACACTCCTCCCCTTAGGCTAAGGGGAGGCCGGGAGGGGTTACGACCAGCGTGGCTCAGACTGTGCACGATTGGGGTCATAACTCCCCCTGACCCCCTCTTACCTTAAGAGGGGGAGATAACCCCTCCGACCAACGATTCCGGCAGCGGCCGGCCGTACACTCCTCCTCTTAGATTAAGGGGAGGCTGGGAGGGGTTACGTAGGGACGCCGATGGGGTCGCCCATGCAAGCAGCGCCTCTCGAGGAGCAACCGGTCGCTTCCTTCACCCTTTCCGGCAAGAGACTATCGCCTCTTCCATTCTGGCCAGCACACTCTCTGTCTCCTGCAGCACATCATGATTCCAGAAGCGCAGAACCTCGATCCCCTGGGCAAGCAGGTATTCCGAGCGGGCGGCATCATAGGCCCGATTTTCTTCCTGATTGTGGTGTCCTCCGTCGAGTTCCACGGCCATCTTCCGTGTGGGGCAATAAAAGTCGAGGATGTAGGGGCCAAAACTGTACTGGCGAAAAAACTTCAGGCCGTGGAACCGGCTACCACGCACACGAGTCCAAAAGGCTCTTTCGGCTTCGGTCTGATTGCGGCGCAGTTCCCGCCGGCGCTGCTTCAGAGCCGGATCGTTGCACAGATGGTTTGACTTCGAGATCATAACTCCCCCCAGCGGCGCTTAGCATAACTCCCCCCGACCCCCTCTTAACTTAAGAGGGGGAGAAAACCCTCTGGCCGACGATTCCGGCAGCGACCGGCCGTACGCTCCTCCCCTTAGGCTAAGGGGAGGCTGGGAGGGGTTACGACCAGCGTG
>JACZKF010000574.1 GCA_014860175.1 Desulfuromonadales bacterium
GGTGGCGCAGCTCCCGCACAAAGGCCCGCTTGGAAAAAGAGCGGTAATACTCCTGCAGGCCGATGGCCGCATAGCCTCTGGCCATTCGCCAAAAACCAGGCCACGCCAGGGTTTCCAGAGAATCACGGAGGGAGAAACTCGATTTTTTGTACCCCTCCCGCTTGAGGGCGAGGACCGCATTCGGCCCTGCCTCCACCTCCCCATCGATCATCCGGGTGAAATGAACCCCCAGAAAGGGGAGGGCCGGGTCGGGGACCGGGTAGATGAGGTTTTTCACCAGCGACCGACGCTCCGGCCGCAGTCGGTAGTATTCGCCGCGAAACGGGACGACCCGCACCGGCGGCATCACTCCGGCCAGCCGGGCGACCCGGTCGGCCTGCAAACCGGCACAGACCACCAGAAAACGGCTGCGCACCTCGCCGCTGGCCGTGCTCAGGCGAAAATTGCCCCCCTCGCGGCGGATCCGAAAGACCCGGGAACTGGTGCGGATCTCCCCTCCGTGCTGGCGAACCAAGCTGGCCATCGCCTCGGTCACGGCGACAAAATCGACGATGCCGGTCTGCGGCACCCAGAGGGCGGCGATTCCCGCCGCATGCGGCTCCTGCCGGCGAATCCCGGCGGCATCGAGGCGGACCAGCCCCTGCAGACCGTTGGCCACCCCCCGGCTCTCCAACTCGGCGAGGGCCGGCAGCTGAGATTCCCGAGTGGCAACCACCAGCTTGCCGCAACGCTCATGGGGCAGCCGATGCTCCTGGCAGAAGGCATACAGCATCTCCCGGCCGGCGATACAGTTGCGCGCCTTCAGGGAGCCTGGGCGGTAATACAGACCGGAGTGGATCACCCCACTGTTGTTGCCGGTCTGGTGCCGGGCGAGGCCGGGTTCCTTCTCCAGCACGATCAAGGAGAGCCCCGGCAGCGACTCCCCCACGGCATGCGCCACTGCCACACCGACGATGCCACCACCGATCACCGCCAGGTCGTAAATGCGCTCCGCCATCAGGATTCCGGCAGCAGCTGTTCCGATTGCAGCTGCACATCGTCGATGTTGACCCGCACCACCTGCTGCGCCTCCCGTTCGCAGCGCACGACCCCTTCGTCGACCCAGGCTAGGATCTGCGCCTTGCTGATCCCGAATTTGGCCTCCGCTTGTTCCACGGTGAACCAGGTTTTTCCCAGCGACATGAATGACCTCCTTCCTTCTCTGTATTATAGCGCTCATTCTTTTTTCCTTTGTGCTTTACAAAGGAAAATAAAATCATTAAATTAAAATATATTTCTTATTGGGCTACGGCATGCATCGTTCCGTCCTCGTCATCGACGATTCCAAAACAACCCGGCAACAGATTCTCGAAATTCTGGCCAAGACCTCCCTGTTCAGCCAGCAGCATGCGGCAGGTGGCGTCCTGGAGGGGTTCAAGGTGGTTATTGATCACCCGGTTGACCTGATCATTTGCGATCTGGAGATGCCGGGGATGGACGGGTTCAAATTTCTGAGCCTGCTCAACGCCAGGGAAGAGCTGCGGGATATTCCGGTTATCATGCTGACCGGCCGCGAGGACCTGGAGACCAAAATCCGGGGGTTGGAGCAGGGGGCGAGCGATTATGTGACCAAGCCCTTTGATCCGGGGGAGTTGGTTGCCCGCATCAAGGTGCAGATGAAGATCAAATCACTGCGGGACAGCCTGAAGGAGAGCAACCAGAGGCTCACCGAACTTTCCAACACCGATCCTCTCACCGGCCTCTCCAACCGGCGCTGCCTGATGGAGACTCTGGAGCGGGAAATTCAGCGCAGTCGGCGCGGCGGCTCCACCATGTCGATGATCATGGCCGATATCGATTTTTTCAAAAAAATCAACGACACCTATGGCCATCAGGTAGGGGATGAGGTCATCAAAACGGTGGCCGATCTGCTGCGAAGCCACCTTCGTTCCTATGACCTGGCCGCCCGCTTCGGGGGAGAGGAGTTTGTCCTGGTGCTCCCCGGCTCTTCGCTGGTGCAGGCGGTGCAAGCGGCGGAACGGATCCGAACCGCCGCCAGTCTGCTGAGTTTCCCACCCCCGGCCGAGCGCCTGCGGCTGACCATCAGCCTGGGGGTAGCCACTTATCCCCGGGGGCGCATCGAGTCGGTGGACGATCTGGTCCGGGAAGCCGACTCCGCCCTCTACAAGGCCAAAGGAGAAGGGCGCAACCGGGTGGCGGTGGTGGATATTGGGGCGGAAGGGCGGTTTTGAGTTCTGAGTTTTAAGTTTTGAGTTAGAAGCTACGGTTCAACTCCCTTCTGCTCCAAGGCGGTCAGTCTCTGCTCGAGCTCGGCCAATGGGTGCTGTACCTCCTCTCGCAGTTCGGCCCACTCCCCTTCTCCCGCCTCGCGCAAGGAAGCCAGGTTTTCCCCGGTCACCTCCCGCAGACGACGAAGCTCTTCCAGTTCCCGGTCGACCTCGACCTGCGCCGCTTCCGTCCTGGCTGCGCTTCGCTCCTGCAACTGAGTAAAGCGCCGATCGAATCCGCTGAGACGCTCCTCCACGCTACGTTCATAGGCCTGGCGCTCGGGGGGCAGAACCACCGGCGGACCGACACCGTTGTCCCTGGCCTGGCGCGCCTTGTCATAAAAGGTCGGGCGCTGCTCGGCCTCCCGGTCCCGGTCGCAGGCCGCCAAAGAAAGGATTCCGCCACAGACCAACAGGACCAGCAGTCGAACTTTCCTCATGGATCCCTCCTTTCAGTGGTTTCATCGCTCAAGAATACTTTAGCCCGGCAACCCTGCGCCGCAACTTGCACGGTTGGAAACTCGACCTGCCCCGATGGCATTAAGAATATCACCCCTGCCGGCGCCTTGACCCGTGCCGACCCGAAATCTATAATGAACCTTCTCTTTCTCGGTGCAAGGAGGCCGCATGGGTGATTTCATCCTCGCCATCGACCAGGGGACCACCAGCACCACAGCCCTGCTTATCGACCACCGGCTGACAGTGCGGGGGCGGGCCAGCGTCGACTTCCCCCAGCACTTTCCCCGCCCCGGCTGGGTCGAGCACGATCCGGAGGAGATCTGGTTTTCCGTTCTGCAGGCGGTACGCCGGGCGCTGGAGGCGGCCGACGTCACCGGTGCCCAGGTTGCCGCCATCGGCCTGACCAACCAGCGGGAGACCACCCTGCTGTGGGAGCGCGCCAGTGGCCGGCCGGTCGGCAATGCCATTGTCTGGCAGGACCGGCGCTCAGCCGATATCTGTCAGCAGCTGCGTGAGCGCGGCGCCGAACCGCTCTTGCGGCAGAAGACCGGTCTCCTCTTCGACCCCTATTTCTCCGGCACCAAACTGACCTGGCGACTGCGCCACGACCCGCAACTGGCCCAGCGGGCCCACCGGGGGGAGCTTGCCTTCGGCACTGTCGATACTTTTCTGGTCTGGCGGCTGACCGGAGGGGTCCACGTCACCGATGTCAGCAACGCCTCGCGCACCTTGCTGATGGATCTGCACACTCTCCAATGGGATGATGAACTGCTGCAGCAACTGGAGGTGGCGCCGGCGCTGTTGCCGGAAATCCGCCCCTCCTCAGAGGTCTACGGCTATACGCGGGGGTTGGAAGTTCTCCCGGACGGCATTGCGGTGGCCGGCATGGCCGGCGACCAGCAAGCCGCCCTCTTCGGTCAAACCTGCTTTGCGGCCGGGGAGAGCAAATGCACCTATGGCACGGGCGCTTTTTTATTGGAGAATACCGGCGGGGAGATCATCGAGAGCCGCCACCGGCTGCTGACCACGGTCGGCTGGCAGGTGGGGGGTGAGACGGTTTATGCTCTGGAAGGGAGCGCTTTCATCGCCGGGGCGGCGGTGCAGTGGCTGCGTGATGGGCTGAACCTGTTTCCGTCGTCGGCGGCCATCGAAGCCCTGGCTGCCTCGGTCCCCGACAGCGGAGAAGTGATTTTCGTCCCCGCCCTCACCGGTCTGGGGGCCCCGCACTGGCGCAGTGAGGCGCGGGGGGTGATCAGTGGCCTCACCCGGGGGACGACGGCGGCGCATCTGGCCCGCGCCACCCTCGAGGGGATCGCCCTGCAGATCGTCGACTTGGCCCGTGCCATGGCCGAGGACCGGGGGGAGCCGCTCACCTTGCTCAAAGTTGACGGCGGCGCCGCTCAGAACAACTTGCTGATGCAGCTGCAGGCCGATCTGCTTGGCTTGCCGGTGGTGCGTCCGCAGCTGCTGGAGACCACCGCCCTGGGCGCCGCTTTGCTGGCCGGGCTGTCCGTCGGATTCTGGAGCGGGCAGCAGGAGGTGAAGACCGCCTGGCGCCAGGACCGGGTCTTCGAACCGCAGATGTCTGCCGACCAGCGGCAAACCATGTGCGAACGCTGGCAGCGGGCGGTGGAAAGAGCCTGAACTTAAGGTACGGCGTTGGATGAGGCGACGGCGCAGGCTGAACGTTTTCGTCAGCCGCTACAGATCGTTCAACAACCGATAGATCTTCTGCTCCAACTCCCACGCTTCGGCGGCGCGATCTTCGGCACCGGCCTCTTCAAACAACACACGAGCACGGTCGAGATTGGAATGAGCCCTGAGCAGAACCGGGGTAAGTTCGGCTTCCAGGCGGATGCGGGGGATATCCCCCACCTGCTCCTGAAGTTCGGCCAATCCTTGATAGGCTTTGCCCACCATCACGGCTTCTTTTACTTCGCCACGTTCAGCTTCCAGCTTTTTCAGGTAAATGCGAAGATCGTCTGCCAGCTGCCGGTAACGGTCGGAAGTGCTCATGGGGCTCTCCTTGGGGGGACATAGATGGGCTATCCCCAAAGCATTCAATGTTAAGTGAACAAGAGGGTAATGACAACGGAAAAAGGGGGAAAGGCGTTGACTTCCGGTACAGCTGCTGCTAGCTTAACAGGTCACAACTGTATAGCCAAGCCCTAGGGGAGTAATTCATTTACTGAGAGTCCAGCCATCGGCGGGACGACCCTTTGAACCTGATCCGGATCATACCGGCGTAGGGAAGCGGCGACCGACAGCGGGACTACCCTGCTGAAAAGGCCGCTTTCATTGCGGCCTTTTGGTGTTTTGATGCGCGTATTCCTCAATGAAAATGTGATCGAGGTGGTGCCCGGGACTTCCCTGTTCCAGCTACGCGACCAGTACCGCCCCGATGCCGACCTGGTGATCTTCAACGGCTTTCCGCTCAAAGAAGACCGCCCGCTGGCCGCCGACGACCGGGTGGTGCTGATCCGCCGCGGCGAGCAGCCGTCGGCGGCCGAGATGGAAGCGTTGCTGATGGCCCGGCACACCCCGGGGGTGCACGAGAAGGTGCGCGGCGCCTGCGTCGGTATCGCCGGCGCTGGCGGGCTCGGCTCGGCGGTCGCCATCGCCCTGGCCCGCATCGGCGTCGGCCGCCTGGTGGTGGCCGATTTCGACCTGGTCGAGCCCTCCAATCTCAATCGGCAGCAGTATTTCATCGACCAGATCGGCCTGCCGAAGGTCGAGGCGCTGCAGCACAACCTCGCCCGCATCAACCCCTATGTCCAGGTGGAGATCTTTTTCGGCCGTCTCACCCCGGACAACTCGGCCATTGTCTTCGCCGAGGTCGACGTCCTGGTCGAAGCCTTCGATCTGCCGGACCAGAAGGCGATGCTGGTCGAGGCGTTCCTCGGCAGCGCTTCCGCAGCCCCCCTGGTCGCCGCTTCCGGCCTGGCCGGCCACGGCCCGGCCAACACGGTGGTGACCCGCCGGGCCGGCAGCCGCCTTTACCTGGTCGGCGACGGCTGCAGTGCCGCCGGACCCGGAGCCGGGCTGATGGCCCCCCGGGTCGGGGTCGCCGCCCACCATCAGGCCAACGCCGTGCTGCGCCTGTTGCTGGGGGAAGAGCCGGAGTAGAAAGGCAATTTTGAATTCTGAATGTTGAATTCTGAATTCACGGCAAAAACCAGATCGGGAAGTGAGTCGATGAAAATCACCGTCAATGGCAAAAGCCGCGAACTGGCCGCCGGCACCACCGTTCAGGCGCTGCTGGCCACTTTGCAGATGGACGCCGACCGGGTGGCGGCGGAGCACAACGGCAGCATTGTGCCGAAGAACCGGTTCGCCGACACCATCCTCGCCGAGGGGGATTCCCTGGAGCTCGTGCAGTTCGTCGGCGGCGGGTAAAAACAATTTTGAATTTTGAATTCTAGGTTATTAATTCAATTCAAAATTCAAAATTCAAAATTCAAAATTGAGGTCCCAAAATGGATGAACTGATTATTGCCGGACGGAAGTTCCGGTCGCGCCTCCTGGTCGGTACCGGCAAGTTCGCCTCCAACGCGGCGATGCTGGCGGCGATGGAGGCTTCCGGCTGCGACATCGTCACCGTCGCCCTGCGCCGGGTCGATATCGACAATCCGGGGGACGATTTGCTGGCCCACATCGACCGGCAGAGATACCTGCTCCTGCCCAACACCAGCGGCGCCCGGGATGCCGAAGAGGCGGTGCGCCTGGCCCGCCTGGCCCGGGCCGCCGGCTGCGAACCGTGGGTCAAGCTGGAGGTCACCCCCGACCCTTACTATCTGCTCCCCGATCCGGTGGAGACCTTCAAGGCGGCGCAGATTCTGGTGAAGGAAGGGTTTACCGTTCTCCCCTACATCAATGCCGACCCGGTACTGGCCAAGCGCCTGCAGGAGATCGGCACCGCCACGGTGATGCCGCTGGGGGCGCCGATCGGCACCAACCGGGGGTTGAAGACGCGCGAACAGATCGCCATCATCATCGAGCAGGCGATCGTCCCGGTGATCGTCGACGCGGGTCTCGGCGCCCCCTCCCATGCCGCCGAGGCGATGGAGATGGGGGCCGACGCCGTCCTGGTCAACACCGCCCTGGCGGTAGCCGGCGACCCGGCGCGCATGGCCGCCGCTTTTCGCAAAGGGGTGGAAGCCGGCCGCGAGGCCTACCTGGCCGGGCTGGGGGAAGAGCGCCGGCAGGCCGAGGCATCGAGCCCGCTGACCGGGTTTTTAAGGGACTGAAAGCTTTTTATAGGTCAAATACGACCTATGGGACCTATTCGACCTATGAACTTCTTGGACCAACTCACCACCTACGACTACACCGACGTCCTCGCCCGCATCGAGGCGAAGAGCGCCACCGATGTCGAGCGGGCGCTGGCGGCCGAACGGCGGCGCCCCGAGGATCTGATGGCCCTCCTCTCCCCGGCCGCCGAAGCCTACCTGGAGCCGATGGCCCAGCAGGCGCACCGCCTCACCTTGCAGCGCTTCGGCCGCAATATCCTGCTCTACGCGCCAATTTACCTCTCCAACGAATGTACCAACGGCTGTCGCTATTGCGGCTTCAACGCCGGCAACCGGGTCCCCCGCCGCACCCTGACTCTGGAGGAGATCGAGGCCGAAGCTCAAGTGCTCCACCGGCACGGTTTTCGCCACGTGCTACTGGTCACCGGCGAAGCGCCGCGGGCTCTCGATAATGACCTGCTGGCGGCGGCAGTGCGCCGCCTGCGCCCCCTGTTCAGCTCAATCAGCATCGAAGTCTACCCGATGGAAGAGGACGGCTACCGGCAGATGGTGGCGGCCGGAGTCGACGGCCTGACCCTCTACCAGGAGACCTACGACCGGCGCCTCTATGCCGAGATGCACCCCTTCGGCAAGAAACGCGACTTCGACTGGCGGCTCCTCGCCCCCGAACGGGGGGGGGCGGCCGGACTGCGGCGGATCGGCATCGGCGCCCTGCTCGGCCTGGGGAGCTTTCGCGCCGAAGCGTTTTTCGTCGGCCTGCACGCTCTGCACCTCTCGCGCCACTTCTGGCGCTCGCACCTGTCGGTCTCCTTCCCCCGCATCCGCCCGGCCGAGGGGGGGTTTGCTCCGCTGCATCCAGTCTCTGATCCCCGCTTTGTCCAGCTGATCTGCGCCCTGCGCCTGCTTCTACCGGATGCCGGCCTGGTCCTCTCCACCCGGGAGAGCGCCCACCTGCGCAATCACTTGATCCCCCTCGGTATTACCCAGATGAGCGCCGGCTCCTGCACCGCCCCCGGCGGCTACACCGGCGGTGATGACGAGACCCGCCAGTTCGCCATCGACGACGACCGCACGCCGGCGCAAGTCAGTGAACTGATCCGCAGTTTGGGGTATGAGGCGGTGTGGAAGGATTGGGACCGGGCGTTTCTCGACAAGACCGGGTAGGAAGACCTTTTCCGTGACCAAGATCGATTTCACTCTCTATCTGATCACCGACCGCCAGCAGGTGCCGGGCGGCGATCTGCCGCGGGCGGTAGCATGCGCTCTGGCGGGGGGGGTACGGGCAGTACAGTTGCGGGAGAAGGATCTGCTCCCCCGCGACCTCTACCTCTTGGCTCGGGAGCTGCGCACCCTTACCCACCGCTTTGGCGCCCGGCTGCTGATCAACGACCGCATCGACGTCGCCCTGGCGACGGAAGCCGACGGCGTTCATTTGGGGGGTGGCTCGCTGCCGGTGGCGGCGGCCCGGCGCCTGCTCGGCCCCGCGCGACTGATCGGCGTCTCCGCCCACCGCCTGGAGGAGGTCGACCAAGCCGCCCGGGACGGGGCCGATTTCGTCACCTTTGGCCCGGTCTGGTTCACCCCTTCGAAAGCCGCCTACGGCGCACCGGTCGGCCTCGACGCTCTGCGCCAGGCCTGCACTGCTTCCCCTCTGCCGGTCTTCGCCCTGGGTGGCGTTAACGTCGGTCGAATCCCCGAGCTTCTCGCCGCCGGCGCCGCCGGCGCCGCCTGCATCTCCGCCCTCCTTGCCGCCACCGATCCCCGGGGCTCCGCCGCCGATTTTCTTCAGCGGCTGGAAAACAAGTAATTCCCAAAGCTTGCCAGCGTAGCCGAACCGATTAAACTTTTAGCAGGTGCCTGCTTTCAGCCCTTGTTGGGAGTCCCCATGGACATTGCTCTGGTCCTGATCATTCTGGTGGCGGCCATCGTGCTGTTCGCCACCGAATGGATCCGCATGGACCTGGTGAGCCTGATGGTCCTGCTGACCCTCGCCCTGACCGGCCTGGTCACCGCCGAGCAGGCCTTCTCCGGCTTTTCCAATCCGGCGGTGATCACCGTCGCCGCCATGTTCGTCATCAGCGCCGGGCTGACCAGCACCGGCGCCCTCGGTCCGCTGGCGGAGCGACTAATCCACCTGGCCGGCCCGAGTGAAGCCCGCCTGGTGGCTCTGATCATGCTCACCAGCGCTTTTTTCTCCTCCTTCATCAACAACATCGGCGCCACCGCCATGCTCATGCCGATTGTCATCTCCATCGCCCAGCGCAGCAAGATCAGCCCTTCCCGACTTCTCATCCCGCTGGCCTTCGGCTCCCTCCTGGGCGGCGTCTGCACTCTGATCGGCACCCCGCCGAACATCCTGATGAGCACCCTGCTGCAGGGGTATACCGGCGAGGGGTTTTCCATGTTCGCCTTCACCCCGGTCGGGGCGGTCATCCTGGCGGCGGGGATCGCCTACATGGCGCTGGTCGGACGGCGACTGCTCCCCCGGCGCAAAGCCGGAACTCTGACTGAAGTCTACCAGGTGAAGGAATACATCACCGAGGTGGAGATCCTGGAGGATTCCCCTCTAGCCGATACCACCATCGCCAAAAGCGGCCTGGAGCAGGACTTCGGATTAAAAGTCAGGGCAATTTTGCGCCGCAAGTTGAAGATCCCCTTCCCCCACCAAAACCGCAGGATCCGGGCAAAAGACCGGCTGTTTCTCGAGGGGGATCCCGCGGCGATCCTGAAGGTCCGCGAACAGAAAGGGCTGGAGGTGGTGCCGGAGAAGGACAATCCGGTGGTGCCGCCCGAACGCAAGGGGGAGTTGGTGGTGGTGGAGGCCTCCCTCACCCCGACCAGCGAGATGGTCGGCAAAACCTTGCGCGAGGTGCGTTTCGCCGACACCCACGGTCTGACCGTCCTCGCCATCTGGCGCCGGGGGGCGCCGGTGGTCAAGAAGGTCGATCATGTCGTCCTCGGATTCGGAGACGTCCTGCTGCTGCAGGGGACGGAAGAGCGGATGATGCATTTGGGGAAGGAACATGGCTTTTTACTGCTGGGCGGGGTGCCGCCAGTGTCGTTTCGGCCGCGCAAGGCGCCGATTGCCGTCCTGACTCTGCTCGGCGTAGTATTTCTGGCGGCCACCGGCCTGCTGCCGATTATGGTCAGCGCTTCCGTGGGGGCGGTGGTGATGGTCCTCGGCCGCTGCCTCACCCCGAAGGAGGCCTACGAGAGCATCGACTGGATGATCATCATCCTGATCGCCGGCACTCTCCCCCTCGGCCTGGCCATGCAGAACAGCGGCACCGCCAGCTACCTGGCCGACCTGCTGTTGCGGTGGGTCGGCCCCCTGGGTCCCTGGGTCGTGCTGGCCGGGATCTTTCTGCTGACCTCGCTGCTGACCGAGATCATGAGCCACGCGGCGGCGGCGGTGCTCCTCGCCCCCATTGCCTACAATGTGGCCCTCAGCATGGCGGTCAGTCCGCGCCCCTTCTTCATGGCGGTAGCGATCGCCGCCTCTTCCTGTTTCATGACCCCCATCTCGCATCAGTCCAACGCTCTGGTCATGGGTCCCGGGGGTTACCGCTTCCTCGATTACACCAAAGTCGGGGCGCCGCTCAACTTCGGCGTCTGGGTCATCGCCAGCCTGCTGGTGCCGGTAATGTTTCCGTTTTGACGGAGGTGGCATGCGGCCAGATCAACCGATGAACCGACCAACCTCCGCTCCCCCCTGGCCGATCCCCTTTCGCCAGGCCTTGCAGGTCTGGATCAAGGTGGCGCTGCTCAGCTTCGGCGGACCGGCGGGGCAGATCGCCGTCATGCACCGCCTGCTGGTGGAGGAGAAGCGCTGGATCGATGAGCGCCGGTTTCTTCATGCTTTGAATTACACCATGGTCCTGCCCGGCCCCGAAGCCCAACAGCTCGCCACCTATCTGGGGTGGCTGCTGCACGGCACCCGCGGGGGGCTCGTCGCCGGGACGCTGTTCGTTCTCCCCGGCTTCCTGGCCATTCTGGCGCTAAGTATCCTCTATGCCTTTTATCGGGAGCTGGCGCCGGTGGAGGCTTTTTTCTATGGTCTGAAACCGGCGGTCATGGCGGTGGTGGTTGCAGCGGTGGTGCGTATCGGCAAAACAGCCCTGCGCAATCGGGCCCTCGTCCTGCTGGCGGCGGGAGCCTTCGTCGCCATCTTCTTGCTGGAGATCCCCTTCCCCCTCATCATCATCGGAGCCGCCGGCATCGGCTGGCTCGGGGGACGGCGGCATCCGGAGCTTTTCCTGCCGCCGGACGCCGCCGGTGACAAGGGGCAGGAAGAGGCCGATGCCCCTGCCGTCTCCGGCTGGCGCTCCCTGCGCCTGCTTGCCCTCTGGCTCCCCCTGTGGTTCACCCCGCTGATCCTCCTGGCCTGGTTTTTCGGCCCGCAGCATCTTTTCGTGACCCAGGGGATTTTCTTCAGCAAGATGGCAGTTGTCACCTTCGGTGGGGCCTACGCCGTCCTCGCCTACGTCGCCCAGCGGGCGGTGGAGGATTACGGCTGGCTGGCACCGGGAGAGATGCTCGACGGACTCGGCATGGCCGAAACGACACCAGGGCCATTGATCCAGGTGGTGCAGTTCGTCGGCTTCATGGGAGCCTTTCGCTTCGCTGGGGAACTCTCCCCACTGATGGCTGGGGTGCTCGCCTCGGTCGTCGTGACCTGGGTCACCTTCATCCCCTGCTTTCTCTGGATTTTCCTCGGCGCCCCCTATATCGAAAGACTACGGGCCAACCGCTCCCTGAATACCGCCCTGACGGCGGTGACCGCCGCCGTGGTCGGGGTCATTCTCAACCTGGCGGCCTGGTTCTCCCTCAACACCCTTTTTGGCCAGATCACCGAGCTGCACACCTACCGCCTGCGCCTCCTGGTCCCGGCTTGGGATAGCCTCGATCTCCCTGCCCTGCTCATCGCCGTCGCCGCTTTTTTCGCTCTCTTTCGCACCAAGGCAGGACTCCTCCTCACCCTGGCCGGAAGCGCCGCCGCCGGTTTCGTCTATCGCTTTTTTCTCCATCCCTGAGCGCCGGAGCTCGGGAGGATCGCCAAGGTCGGCAGCGCCAAAAACCGACGTGGCCCCGGTCTGATTGAGACCAGGGCCACGTTCTTCCTGCCAACGGCAAGATCCGCCGCACCGCTCAACTCAGCTCATCAGGATCTTCTCCCGGGAAATCAGAATCTCGAAGGCAAGCCCGGCTTTGGCCAGGACTTTCCGCAGAGCCGGCAGCTCTTCTTCGATCCCGCCGGTGCCCCGATCGACATAGACGATGCCGACGGTGGTGCCGGTGGCCGCCAGGGGGAGCGCCAGAGCCAACCCCGGCTCGGTCCCGCCGAGGGCTTCCCGCAACAGCCCGTTGGAGACCGTCTCCGGCATTTTGCCCACCTGCACTTCCTCCCGGTTCGCTACCGCCTGAAGAACCGAGGGGGAGTCGAGGGGGAGGCGAAACTGTTTGAAACCCGGGATTTCCGTCTCGCCAGCCGCCCCTTTCCAGCCGTAGGCGGCGCCGCCGCGCAAAATGAACAGAGCGCTATGGTCGAAGCGGCTCCTGAGGTAATCCATCAAAACGTCGGCAATTTCCTCCCGATCCTCCACCCGGGCCAGTTTGCGGGAGAGTTCGTCGACCGAGTATCTCGCGATCCGGCTGACCCAGACAGGCTCCACCTCCGGATTCTCGGTCATCTCGACCAGTTCTGGCTCCAGCAGATCGTCTTCGTCCACCTTCCGCGCCGCCGGGGCGAGGGGGGGCGGCTCATCGGCGTCGCCACTGACTTCCGGCCCCATCTCCTGAGACCAGAAGTCGGGCAGGGAATCGACTTCAGGCAGCTCCGCCTCCGGATCCAGCCCTGCCGGGTCGTCTTCGACATCGAGCGACCAGGTATCGGACGCTGCCGGCGGCACAATTTCCTCAGATTGCAGAGCCTCCTCCAGGAGCGGGATCTCCTCCAAAGGCGGGAAAT
>JACZKF010000575.1 GCA_014860175.1 Desulfuromonadales bacterium
GACCGGCGGAGGATCTTCAGCCGACCCCTGGTCCCGATAGGGGGCCGGAACTGGCAATCCGAGATGTACGGGTCTTGCTGGCGGAAGACGATCCGATGGTGCGGGACCTGGTGAAGATGGCCCTGGAGCGTCGCGGCCTCCAGGTTAGTCTGGCGGAAAACGGCCGTCAGGCGGTGGACAAGTGGCGCGAAGGGGGGATCGACCTGATTCTCATGGATCTTCAGATGCCGGAAGTCGACGGTCTGGAGGCGACCCGGCAGATCCGCGAGTTGGAAGGGGAGGAGGGGGACAGAACCTGCATCTTCGCCCTGACCGCCCATGCCCGGCAGGAGGATCGCGTGCGCTGCCTGGCCGCGGGGATGGACGGTTTCCTGGCCAAGCCGCTGCGCCTGGAGGAGCTGGACGCCCTCATCGGACGCTGCCCGTGCGGAAGGCATTAATCGTCGGCAGCCGGCTGAGTAAGGGTTGTCATTTCCTGTTTTTCGGACTATTCATAGGGAACTGACGCCACGCGATTCCCGCACCGACTCCCCCTTTGCCGAAAGCAAGTGGACGTGATCCCCTGGAAACTGATTGATACGGCACAGATACCGGGTAACGGCGGCGAACTCCAGCTGTTGCAGCGCGATGACGAGTTTTCGATCAGCATCGTCGGCGGTGGTGTTCTGATGAACACCCGGGCGCATGGGTCCGAGGATGCCCTGGCTGAACTGGTCTGCAGCAAAATCCGCCATCGCCCCGGATCCCGGGTGCTGATTGGCGGCCTGGGAATGGGTTTTACCCTGGCTTCAGCGCTGCAGCACCTCGGCCTCGATGCGGAGGTGGTGGTGGCCGAACTGGTGCCGGCGGTGGTGGGTTGGAACCGGGGGCCGCTTGGAGTGTACGCGGGTAATCCGCTGCACGATGGTCGGGCCACGGTTCGCGAGGGGGATGTCGCCAATATCCTGAAGTCGGAGCGGAAGGCTTTTGACGCCATCCTGCTGGATGTCGATAATGGGCCGGAGGGGCTGACCCGCAAGAAAAACAACTGGCTCTACGGCATGGAAGGGCTGACAGCCTCCTATCTGGCCCTGCGCCCCAAC
Organism: Desulfuromonadales bacterium; assembly: GCA_014860175.1. Classification (GTDB taxonomy): domain Bacteria; phylum Desulfobacterota; class Desulfuromonadia; order Desulfuromonadales; family JACZKF01; genus JACZKF01. The sequence goes on from JACZKF010000575.1 coordinate 1,083, forward strand.
GGCATGCTGGCCGTCTGGTCGGCCGGTCCCGATCGCGATTTCACCGAGCGTCTGCAGAAAATAGGCTTCACGGTGAAGCAGGCCCGGGTGCGGGCGCACCAGAACAAGGGGGAACTGCATACCATCTGGCTCGCGCAGCGGGGCGGTTGACCCTGCTGAATCCTTCCATGCACAATTTTTCTGGATAACTGCCTCTGTTTCTGTGGACAAGGTGCACAGAACCCGCTTCAGCCGGGAGCTGCTGGCCTTTTGCCTAGAAAAGATGCGCCGACCCCTACCTTATAATCCCTCACTCCGCTTTATCCGAAGTGGCCCCGACCGGCTGTCCAATTTGCCCGCATAACTCCCGCGCCGCCGCCTCCGCCTCCCTCAGCACCTCCTCTGGAACCGTATTCCTCGGTCCCAGACCGCAGGCGCGAATCAGCCTGACCTCCGTGAAGCCCATCCACTTCATAAAGAACGCATAACGGCCAAAGATGTCGCCGAATAGCGCCGGGTCCGGGTGCCCCTGGGTCAGGATGAGCACCAGTTTTTTCGGGGTGAGGCGGCTCGGCTGCGTGCTGGTGAGGTAATCGGGTTTGAGATAGGAAAAAGTGCGGTCGATGAACCCCTTCAGTTGCGAGGTGAGATCCCCGTAGTAGACCGGCGAGGCCAGCACCACCACATCGGCCTGCTGCACCGTCGCCAGAACTTCGGTGAGGTCGTCGTCGAGCACGCAATGATCGAGTTTCTTCTTGCAGAGATAGCACCCCTGACAGCCGCGGTAGGAGAGGCGGTTGAGCTCGAAGGAGTGGATTTGCGCCCCCAGGCCGGAGGCAGTTTCGGTGAGATGGCTGGCAATGGTGGCGCTGCTCCCCTGCGAGCGGGGACTCCCAAGCAGACTGACAACTTTCATTAAAACCCTTCCTTTCTGGGCGGCTCCTTGACCACCTCCCCGGAAAAATCTACTTCTAGTTGAAGTGAAATAAATATGCCTGATCCCTGATGATTTGGCTAATTTTTTTTGTTTTTGCCGTGAAGGAGACTATCTATAGATTATAAATTGCAATCAGTACAGTAAATAAACGATTCATAGTCTAAAAATTAGGAATTTGTGAAATCGCTATGAATATTCGACTGACAATAAACAGAAAATTGTCTAGTCATTATTTTATTCCGCCATTTCACCAATCTGTCCTTTTTATAATTTTTCATGGCCGATCTGAGTTGTTGCTGACCAGTCGCATTGAAAACAAGAAAAACTTCTGCGTATACCGTCAGAAATACGAAGCACAAAAAGTGTCAATTAAACGGCTTTTTGGCGGGGACCTTCTGAGGGGTGACAAATGCAGCAACCGTGGTCTGTTGAATGACTCTGAATAGTATTTTCTAAGACGATCAGCGGCAGGTTCCCAGGCCTTAATTGGATCCGGATAAAAAAGATATCTATCGGAAGTACCGAGCAAAGTTGGCTCCTCCGGGAGGTCGCTGCCGGGTCGGTATCATCAAGCTGGCACCCATCTTGCCTATCCCCAACAAAGATGCTTTAAATTGATCGTCCAGGCAAATTTAGTTGGTTAAAAATTTCCCCATTCTCTGTTAGCAGCGTGGCGTATTTTCTTGTCTGCGCATAACAAGGCTTAAAACCATTTGTTGGTGGATACTGGATGAACTATTAAAAAGAATAGAATGTAAACCCGTGCAGATTACAGTAAAACTAACCTTGAAATGCTTTTTGAAGGATGCCGTGGTTAACTTTTCGTTTAAATTAACCAATGTTTTTTTGAGTGTAACCGGTTTCCTTCTGGCTTTATTCGCCCTGTTGTTGGGCACGGCCACCACAGTACTGGCGGTCAACTGCTCCGATCCACCGTATTTCGGAGTGATTGACGGTAATATTCATCCTGCACCCTCGCAGGTCCAGATCGACATGGACTGCTCGATCGTCAACTACCCGCAGTCCAACCCGTTGATCACCAACTTCAGTTTTTTTACCAATCCCGGCGGTACCCCGGAACGTTACTTCGTTATCTTCGACAACGTTTACCACACCGGCAACATGTCCTGTAACAGCAGTGCCGGCCACAAAATCTGGTTTGCCAACTCCTCCTACACCAAGATCAGTGAGAGCTGCCAGAATCTATTTATCCCTGTCGAGACCATCGACAAGCGAAACCCCGAGGGGCAGAGCACTGCCGCCATTGGTGTCCCCTTCACCTACACGCTCACCCTTCCGTCGATGAATTTTCCTTTCGGCGCCCCGTCCGGTAACGACCTCCACAGCGTGATTCTCTGGGACGATCTCACCACGATCGGAGCGGATCTCACTTTTGTCGGTATCAATGCCTACTACAAGGGGACCAACACCCCGGTGACGCTGGTACCCGAAAACGACCCTTCGGCCAGGGGCGGGGTGTGGTCGCCCAAGAACCTCTCCTACAAACCGATCCCCCTGATCTTGAAGGGGGACCAGGTCGTGGTCGAGATCACGGTCGTCCTCGACGACACGTTGAACAACAGTGTCGGGAAGACCTTCATCAATCTTGCCAAGTGGTGGTTCGGGAGAGCTATCGACGTCGATGACAATGGGGTCATCAGCGAAGATGAATTCTTTGAACCGCTCCCGGGGTGGTGGGGGATCACCCTGCCGATGACCATCGCCGGCCCCGAGCTGGTGGTGACGAAGACGAGCGATGAGACGGCACTGAACCTCGGGATTCCGGCGACCTTCACCATCGATGTCCAAAACAGCGGCGGCAGCGATGCCTGGCGTGCCACCATTCTTGACCAGTTCCCCGACGGCGCCGACGCCGGCATGTGTGACTACGACCCTCGTCCAGGGCTCAGCGCCAGGGTTGTCGCGGCTGATGGGACTCTGGCCGCGGAATTGACAGAGGGGGCCGATTACTCGCTCAGTTACACCGGCCCGCTCGGCACCCCCGCCTGTCAGCTTGCCGTTACTCTGACCAGAGACGCGGGTCCCATCGCCCCCGAACAGCACTTGATCATCACCTACCAGACGCAGCTCGATAGTGAACCCAAACCCCAAGATGGCATCACCCTGATCAACGTCGCTGGCGCCACCCGGTGGTTCAGCTCAGACGGCAGCTATCCCCCCCGCGCCCACAACAAAACGCTCACTGACGGTACGCCCACCCTCATCGATCACCAGGACAGTCACGTGGTCACGACGGCGCTGTCGGGGTACTACTTTCAAAAGACCGTCCAGAACCTGACCAGCCATGTGAGCCCGGCCACCACGGCCGCTGCGGGTGACCAACTGCGCTACAAGCTGCGCCTTTTCAATGTTGACCAGACGATCACCGGGCTCACGATCCTCGACCCCCTCGACCTGAACCGCTTCGACGCGACCACCTTCGTGCTGGCGAACCTTCCGGCGGAGGCTCAGTACAACTTCGATCCGGCAACGGGGCTGTTGGTGATCGACGGCGGTACAAACAGCCTCGACCTCGCGGTCGGCGACGAGCTGGTGATCGAGTTCGACATCACCTTGAAATCGTCCCTCGTCAAGGGAGATGAGGTGGTCAACCAGGCGAGCTTCTCCGCCGGCCCCCTCACCGCCCTCAGTGATGACCCGTATGTCAACGGCATCGCCCCCCCCGGTACGCTGGGCGATCCGACCAGGGTGGTGATCCAGACAGCCGGCCCGCTGTCCAAGGAGAATACCCAGGCGAGTGCCACCATCGGCGAGCCGTTTCGGTACCTCATCAAGGTGCCGGCGGAGCGGCTCGGCGAGCCGCTGTATGACGTGCGGATCGTGGATGACCTGAACCGGTCCGCCGCCGATCTGCGCCTGGTGAGTGCCAGGGTCGTGTCGGGCGGCCCCTGGGTCCTGGCCAATACCGGCAGCAGCGACACCGATCTGGTGATCGAGGATACGATCACCGGCATCGACATCCCGGCCAATGGCCAGGCGATTATCGAGATCACCCTGGAGCTGCTCAACACCGCCGGCAACAACAGCGGTCTCAGTTTCAGCAACAGCGCCTCGTACAGCTACAACCGCAGAAACGGCGACGACGACACGCAAACGGCCGGCGGCGAGGGGAGCACCGCCCCCATGACCGTCGTCGAGCCGGCGGTAACCGCCACCAAGAGCGTGCGCTTTGTCACCCCGGCGGGCAAACCGGCTACCGATCCGGCCCTGGCCGGTGACGTCGTCGAATACGGGATCACCCTTGTCAACGGGGGCACCTCCACCGCCTTTGCAACGAACGTCACCGACACCTTGCCCTCGAACGCCATCTTGATCCCCGATTCCGCCACGGCGCAGATCAACGGCGTCGCGGTCGCCGGTTTTGTCGTCAATCCAACCACCCTGCCGGGCGGTGCTTTAGCCTGGGGGCGCCAGAACGAAGATCGCTCCCTCGACATCCCCGCCGGCCAGTCGCTGGTGCTGACCTATCGGGCGACCGTGGCCTCGGTCAACGGCGTGCCGATCGTCAACAGCGTCTATACGGATTGGACCTCGTTCAATGGTGCGAGCACGGCGGAGCGTACCGGCGAAGGCTGTCCCTCCTGGAGCGCTCCGAACGATTACTGCTTCGGCCCGGCCGTCGCTACCGTCAACACCCTCGACAGCACCAGCATCGTCAAAACGGTCGTTGCCGACAGTTGGGAAAGCGGGCTGAGCCATGCCACCGATGCTATCCTCCGGGTCGGTGACAGCGTTACCTATCAGCTCACTCTGAACGTGCGCGAAGGGGAGACCCAGAACCTGGTGGTCACCGACACGCTCCCAGCGGGGCTGGTGTTTGACGAAGTGGTGAGCCTCCACGATGCCACTACCCCCGACTACACGGCGACCGAGCCGTTCAGCTACTCCGCTATCCCGGCCAGCCGGGTGCCAGCGGCAGGGGCGACCGGCACGCTCAGCTGGAATCTGGGGACCATTTTCAATGTCATCGACCACAACCCCGGCAACGATACCCTGGTGATCCGCTACCGGGCACGGGTGGCGACCGACACCCTCGCTCACACCGCTACCACCCAGCTTATCAATCAGGCGGCGCTCTCCTACGCCGGCGGCGATCCGGCGGCCGAGCCGGGGCGCCTCACCAGCAGCGCCAGCATCGAGGTGCGCCAGCCGGTTCTTTCCCTCCTCACCAAGACCGGAACGGTTTCGGGCCCGGCGGCTTCGGGTGACGGCACCGAGGGCTCCCCGTTTGTGGTCGATGTCCTTGCCAACACCATGGACTTTAACCTGGTGGCCTGCAACAGCGGGGAGGCGCCGGCTTATGGGGTGGCGATCAGCGACCAGCTGGCAGCGCAGTTCGATCACCAGAGCCTCGGCACCCCGGTCGTCAGCATCAGCGGCTTTGCCGGCACCCCCGACTACACCTATGTCGCGCCGACCATCCGCGGCGGTGAAATGCTGTTCACCCTCGGCACGCCCCTCGACCCGAGCGCCTGCGTGGCCATCCGCTACAGCGTCGGTTTCCACGACGATATCCCGGCCAACCAGCTCTGGAGCAACCGCGCCACCGTCGCCCAATACTGGTCGCTGCCGCCGGCAGCGGCCCAGGAATATGCGGCCATGACCCCGGTGGCGCCATCCAGCGTCTGGATGACCAACACCGCGACCATCGAGGGGCCGGTGAAGAGCATCGTTTCGCCCGCCGGCGAAGCGACCATCGGCGAAATCGTGGTCTACCAGATCACCGTGCCGGGGACGCCGATCAATGCCGCCCTGCATGAGGTGGTCGTCACCGATCTTCTCGACCCGCGTCTGGTTTACCTAGGCGCCAGCACCGGTGACGGTTTCAGCCTCACCGACCTTACCGTGCCGCCTGGGCAGGTCACCCTCTCACTCCCGCTGATCCCCGCCGGTCAGCAGGCGGTGATCGAACTGCGGGCGCGGATCGGCAACAGTGCCGCCAGCAATGGCGGCGATACCTTCTCCAACACCGCCTCCTTTACCTATGGCGGCAGCGACCAGCTCTGGACCAGCGAGCCGACGGCCAGCCTGACCATTGTCGAGCCGTTGGTGACGGTCGCCAAGACGGTTACGGCCAACGACTCTCCGGCCGCCGGCCATATCCTGACCTATACCCTGACACTGCAGGCGGCCACCGGGGCGAACCACGCCGATGCCTATGACCTTACTGTCGCCGATATCCTGAGCCCCGGCCTCGGCTACGTCGCCGGCAGCGCCCGTCTGGCGGGGGTCCCGGTGGAACCGGTGGTGGCGGGGGGCGGTCCGGCCGTCCCCCAGACCCTCGGCTGGAGCGGCTTTCCGATTCCCGAAGGGGAGACGGTCATCCTCACCTACGACGTGCGCGTGCTCGACAGCGTCCTGGTCGGTCAACTCCTGGGCAATCAGGTGACGGCGCGCTGGACCAGCCTGGAGGGAGACCATGCGTTCGAGCGCGACGGCAGCGGCGAGCCGACCTGGAACGACTACGTCGCCCAGGCCGAGATCGGCCTGATTGTCGGCGACGCCACCACCTTCGCCAAGGGTCGGTTGAGCGATAGCTGGGGGGACGATGGCGAGGTGCGCGTCGGCGATCTCATTGATTTCGAGCTGCGCCTGGGATTGCAGGAAGGGACCCATGCCGGTCTGATAGTGACCGACACCTTGCCGGCCGGCCTGGTTTTCGAAGAGGTGGTCAGCGCCAATTTCTTTGGTACTCCGGGGGTGGCGACCGCCACCCTCAACGGCCAGACCCTGACCTGGAATCTGGGGAATCTCGTCAACCCTGCCGATAACGACCCGGGGAACGACTTCCTGGTGATCGTCTACCGCGTGAGAGTGCTCAATGAGAGCGCGCTGCCGCAGACCGACAGCATCGTCCTGACCAATAGCGCCATCCTCGACTACACCAGAGGCGGGATACCGGCGCCGCGCCAGGAAGAGAGCGCCACCATCACCGTGCTGCAGCCACGGCTGTCGGTGAGCAAGTCGTCATTCCCGGCCGAGGGGAGCAGCATCGGGGCCAATCAGCTCATCACCTACACCGTCGACATCAGCAACAGCGGCACCGCCCCGGCCTACGACACCGTCCTGGTCGATCAGCTCCCGGTCGGACTGCGCCAAGGGGGGGTGACGACCACCGCCGTCACCCTGGTCGGCGCCGGCACCCCCCTTTCCCCCCTGGCGCCGGAGTACAGCCCGGAGAGCGGCGTGGCCACCTGGAACTTCGATGCCGGTAGCGCCGATCTGTTCACCATTCCGGCCGGCGAGACCCTGCGCCTGGTCTACCAGGTGACGGCCGACTCCGATCTCGGCCCCGGCCTGACGCTGACCAACGCGGCCCAGGCAACGCACTACTACTCCTTCGACAATGCAGCGGTGCCGGCCAACGGCTCAGTGACCGAGCGCCAGCTCTACGGCCCGAGCGACAGCGCCCACACCACCCTGACCTCCCCTCTGGCCGGGGCGCTGCTGAAGGAGACGACCCAGGCGGCCGCCGCCATCGGCGAGCCGTTCAGCTACCGCCTCACCATCCCCGCCAGTCCGGTGCCGACGGCGCTGCACGACGTCTGGATCAGCGATGATCTGGCCGCCTCCGGCGCCGACCTGCGCTTCCTCTCCGCCCGGCTGATCGCTGGGGGGACGCTGGTCAATACCGGTAGCGGTACCAACGTGATTCTCGGCGCCGACGGCGGCATCGACATCCCGGCCAACGCTCAGATCGAGATCGAGATGGTGGTCGAGCTCCTCGACACCGGCCGGAACCTGACCCCCGGCCTCACCTTCGTGAACAGCGCCTGGTACAGCTACAGCAACGGCCAGACGCGCCTTGGCGAGCCGCTGACCACCGGGGCTGCATCTCCTTCGATGCGGGTCGTCCACCCGCAGTTGACGGTGGCCAAGACCGGTCCGGCGACGATGCGCGTCGGTCTCCCCGATACTTTCACCCTCGAGGTGCGCAACGTCGGCGAGGCGAGCGCCTGGAACCTGACGCTTACCGACCGGCTCCCCGACCCGACGCCGGGGGGGCTGTGCGATACCCCGCCGGCGGTCACCAGCGCGCTGATCCAGAAGGGGGACGGAACGAGCGTGGCGCTGACTCCGGCCGACTACGCGGTGAATTTCGTCCGGGGGGGAGCGACCTGCGAGTTCACGGTCACCATGGGGACGGCCTCGACGATGATCGCCCCCGCCGACTCTCTGCGCCTGACCTATGAGGTGGCTCCCGATGTCGACAACCTGCACGGGGCGACCCTCACCAATGTGGCCGGCGCGACCGGGTGGTTCAGCGCCGATGCGTCGCGCCCTGAACGTCACCTCTATGCCGCCGGGCTGACCGACGGCACCCCGGCGATCGTCGACCATCAGGATGCGCACGAGGTTCTGGTCGAGGCGGCGGTCCTGGTCACCCGCAAGACCGTGGCCAACCGGACCAGCGGCGAGTCGGGGGCCAATGCCAGCCCGGGCGACCGCCTGCGCTACAGCATTACCATCGAAAATAGCAGCGAGATTCCGCTGAGCGGTTTTACGCTGCGCGATGAGCTCGACCGCCTCAACGCTCCGCCGATGTTCCAGCCCGGTTCCCTCACCGTGGAGGTGGCCCCGGCCGGTGCCGAGCTGGTCGCCGACGGCGGCGGCGGTCTCTCGGGGAGCGGTACCGTCGAGGTGCGCAACCTCGCTATCGGCCCCTACCAGACGCTGACCGTCGAGTTCGAGGCGACCCTGGTGCCGGTGATCGGCAACAGCACGGTGGTCTTGAACCAGGGGGAACTTACCCTCGGCGGCGTCGTCTTCGGCCGAACCGATGACCCGGCGGTGGCCGGCGACCAGAACCCGACCGAGACGCGGATCGCCTCGGCGCCGCTGTTGCGGGTCGAGAAGACGGTGGATCAGAAGGTGGTCTATGCCGGCCAGAGTCTGCGCTACACCATCACGGTGAAGAACGTCGGTGACGAGGACGCGGCGCATGTCGTGCTGCGCGATGAGATCCCGGCCAACACCACCTATGTCGCCAATAGCACCACCTTGAACGGGGTAGGGGTCGATGACCTCGGAGGCAGCTCACCGCTGGCGGGGGGAGAGTGGAAAATTTACCCCCCCGGGAGCCCGAACCCCGGCGAGCTGAAAGCCGACCCGAACGACACCGCGGCCGAGGTCGCCGTCATCAGCTTCGATGTCCTGGTCAGCGGCGCCGTTGGCGACAGCACCTTCATCGCCAACCAGGCGTTCGTCACCGGCACCGGAAGCAGTGAAATACCTTTCCCCGAGGTCCCCTCCGACGACCCGAGCACCGAGGAGCCGGGCGATCCGACCCGGGCCATGGTCCTGCAGCCCAATGGGATCGTCTACGACTCGGTGCGGCGCACGCCGATGGCCGGAGCGACCCTCACGCTTCTGCGGGCATCGACCATGACCCCCTTGCCGGCGAGCTGCTTCAACGACCCGGCCCAGCAGAGCCAGATAACGCCGGAGAGCGGGGCGTACAAGTTCGATCTGAACTTCAGCCAGCCGGAGTGCCCGGCGGGGGGCGATGCCGACTATCTTATCGTCCTCACGGCAGCCGGCAGCGGCTACGTGGCCGCCCCCTCCCAGCTCATTCCGCCCACCAGCGGCAGCACCACCGCCGCTTATCCGGTGCCGGTCTGCCCAGCCGATGCCCTCCCCGCCACCGACTACTGCGAGGCTCAGGTCTCGGCCAGAGTGCCGGCCAACGGGGCGGCCACTACCTACTACCAGCATCTCACTCTGAACAGCGACCAGATGCCGCAGCGCAGTCAGATCTTCCACAACCACATACCGGTCGATCCGGAGCTCGAGGCGGCGATCGCCATCGCCAAAACCACCCCCCTGGTCAACGTCACCCGCGGCCAGCTCGTCCCCTACACCATCACGGTTAAGAACACCCTGGGCGGAACCATCCCGTACCTGACCATTGTCGATGACTTCCCCGCCGGGTTCAAGTATGTCGAAGGCTCCAGCCGCTTCGATGGCCAGCCGCTCAAGCCGGTCAGTAACGGGCGCCAGCTGCGGTGGGAGAACCTGGAACTCACCTATAACGAGACCCACACCCTCCAGCTGCTGCTGGTGGTCGGCTCCGGGGTTTCCGAAGGGGAGTACACCAACCGGGCGCAGGTGATCAACACCGCCATCGGCGGCACCGTCTCCGCCGAAGCGACAGCGACGGTGCGGGTCGTCCCGGACCCTGACTTCGACTGCACCGACGTGATCGGCAAAGTATACGACGACCGCAATCTCAATGCCGAGCAGGATCCGGGGGAGTTGGGTCTGGCCGGCGTCCGGCTGGTCACCGCCCGCGGTCTGATCGCCACCACCGACGAGCACGGCCGCTTCCATATCACCTGTGCGGTGGTGCCCGAGGAGGACCGCGGCAGCAACTTCATCCTCAAGCTCGATGATCGCACCCTCCCGACCGGTTACCGCCTGACCAGCGAAAACCCGCGGGTGCAGCGAGCCACCCGCGGCAAGATGCTGCGCTTCAACTTCGGCGCCACCATCCACCGGGTGGTCGGCCTCGATATCGCCGACGGGGTGTTCGAACCGCAGTCCACCGTCCTGCGTCTGCAGTGGGAGCCGCGAATCGGGCAGCTGGTGGAGGAGCTGAAGCAGGGGCCGGCGGTGCTGCGGCTGGCGTACCTCGCCGAGATCGAGGAAGAAAAACTGGTCCGGCAGCGCCTGGCGGCGCTCAAGAAGGAGATCGCCCGCCAGTGGCAACGTGCCGGCGGCGGTTACCGGCTGACCATTGAAACCGACGTCTTCTGGCGCCGCGGCGGGCCGCCTGGGCGATGAAGGGCTTTTCTCACGCGAAGGCGCGAAGGACGCGAAGAAATGCAAAGCAACTTCAGGGCTCACGCGACGACGCAACGACGCAACGCAAGGCCAAACCTCAGAAACGGTTTTGGGTCAAAACAAAAAAGAGCCTTCTGTTTTCTCGTCGCGTCGTCTCGGTTGTGACCATTGGTTTTCATCGCGATCTTCGCGCCTTCGCGTGAGACCGGTATTTAAATACACACCCTATTGCAGCTGGAATTAAATGCCGACACGTAATCTCGCCATCGCATCCTATCTCGTGGTTCTCCTGCTCACAGGGGGGACGGTTGCCGTCGCGGCCGCGCCGGGCGCGGGGGTCTGGGAAGCCGCCGCCCGCGGCCAGGCGGTCGAGAGGCACCTCTCGCTAGACCAGCCACTCACCCCCTGGTTCCATGACCCGGCTATTTTCGAAGACGACGGGAGCGACCGTCTGGAGCTGCGGCAGGAGGTGGAACCGGATGTCAAAACGATCAAACTGGACAACCTGGTCCCCCCTATCCGCTTTGCCCTCGGGAAGGCCGAGATCCCCGAGGAATATCTGGAGAAATTGCGGGATGTCCTGCACCGCATGCGCGACCGGGAGAATGTCCGGCTCCACTTCATCGGCCATGCCGACTCCCTGGCGCTAAGCGAGGCGCTGACCGAGATCTTCGGCGACAACATCGGTCTGTCGCGGGAACGGGCCGGGACCACGGCCGAGTATTTCCAGCAGGCACTCGACCTGGGGCCGGAGGCGATCTCCTACGAGGGGATGGGCGACAGCCAGCCGGTCGCCAGCAATGCGACCGAAGAAGGGCGCCAGCTCAATCGGCGGGTGGAGGTGCAAGTCTGGTATGACGAGATCGGGGAGAAGCTGGTCGAGAAAGAGGTGATCGTTGCCCGCGAGGTCAATCGAATCAAGATCTGCCGGACCGAGACCGTCTGCATGCTGCGCTACCGGGAAGGGCATGCCCATCGCACCCGGGTCAAAAACCTGATCGCCCCGCTGCACTACGACCAGGGGATGCTGGAGGTGCCGGAGGCGTTTCTGCAGCAGATCAGGCTGGCGATCGGAAATCTGCACGGCAAATCGCAGGTGGTCGTCCGCTTCATCGCCCACACCGACAATACCGCCCTGGTCGGGCGCGACGAACGGATCTACGGCAACCACCTGGGGCTGTCGAAGGCGGTGGCCCGGCGCGTCTCCCTGGCCGCCCAGGAACGGCTCGGTCTCCCCAACGGGGCGGTCGTCAGCGAGGGGAGGGGGGCTGCCCAGCCGGCGACCAGCAACGACACCCCCCAGGGGCGCGGGCTCAACCGGCGCATCGAGGTGGAATTCTGGCATGACGACCCGCTGCAGGAGCTCCCCGACGAACCTCAGCTCTGCCCGGAGGCGGCCGGTGCGGAGACGGTCACCCGGGTCTACGATCCGCCGTCGGGGGGGATCGCGCCGATCCTGTTCGAAAACGGCAAACCGGTCGTCCCCGCCGGCTACAGCGCCCGCTTGCGCCAGTTGATGGCTGAGATCAGCGACCGGGCCAATGTCCGTCTGCGCTTTGTCGGCTATACCAGCAACCGGCGTCTCGACCGGCGCACGGCCGCGGTCTATGGCGACGACGTCGGGCTGTCGACGGCCCGGGCTCGCCGGGCGCTGGCTGCCGTCGGCGGCGAAATGGGCTTGACCGAGGGGCAGGCGGAGTTCGAAGGGCGCGGTTACGTACAGTCGCACGACGTGGTCAACGCCGGCTTCATCGAGTCGGACCTCTCCCGGGTCGAGGTGCAGGTGGTCTACGATGAACTGGCCCTCCTCGACGACTATGAAGGGGTAGAGATCAGCCGGCTGACCCGGGAGGTGAACCCGGCCAACCCCTTCGGTCTCAATCTCATGCGCATCACCGTCGATGGCCGCCCCCTCGCCGACCTCGGCAAGAGCATCCAGGACGTGCAGCGCTGCACCGACGTCGCCCTCGAAGGAGCCCGGATCCGCTTCAAGCACGACAATCTGCGGCGCGAGCCGCGGCTCAATATCACTGCCTGGCCCCGAGTCGTCTCCTCCCAAAATCTGGTCCGCTTCCGCCTCTACAGCAACTACCGCAGCTTCATCGAGCGGGCCGAGGTGCGGATCTTCGACCAGGAGCAGTCGGTCAACGATCTCCCCCTGGCGGTGGTCGGCATCGACCAGGACGGTCTGGCCCAGTGGCAGCCGAGCTTCGACACCTATGCGGCGCCGGGACGACAGCTCACCTACCTGGTCCGGGTCTACGGCCGGGGAGGCAACTTCGATGAGACGGCGCTCCAGCCGCTCTGGGTGGTCGACCAGCTCGACCCGGCGGCAGTAGCGGCCGATCCCGAGGCGGAGCTGCTGGCCGGCTACGGCGAGAGCCGGCTCGCCCGGCAGAATATCGCCCTCGGCGGCGGGACGGTGCAGGCTTACGGCGAGGCGATTCCTCCGGGTCACGGGGTCTGGCTGGCCGGGTATCCGGTGCCGGTGAATGCGCAAGGGCGCTTCATCGCCGAGGAGATTCTCCCCGACGGCCTGCATTCGGTCGAAGTCGCCGTCCTCGACCGGCAGGGCAATGGCGAACTGTTCCTGCGTGATCTGGCGCTGAAGAAGAACGACTGGTTCACCGTCGGCATCGCCGACCTGACCCTGGCGGCGACCAAGACCGAGGGGCCGGCGACCCTGCTGGCGCCGGAGAAAAAGCAGTACAGCGACGATTTCAACGCCCATGGGCGCCTCGCCTTCTACACCACCGGCAAGTTCGGCAACGGCTGGGGGTTGACCGCCAGCGCCGACACCCGGGAAGCTCCGCTGGACGAAATCTTCAGCAACTTCCTCGACAAGTCTCCCGAGTCGCTGTTCCGCCGGATCGACCCCGACTATCACCTGCCGACCTACGGGGACGACAGCACGGTGGCCGAAGATGCGCCGACCCTGGGGAAGTTCTACCTGCGGGTAAACAAGGAGAAGAACTACGGGCTCTGGGGGAACTTCCGCGTCGGCTATCTCGACAACACCCTGGCCCACGTCGATCGCGGGCTGTACGGCGCCAACCTCCACTATCAGTCGGCGGAGACCACCAGCTTCGGAGAGCTGCGCTTCTGGGCCGATGGCTTTGCCGCCGACCCGGGGACGGTGGCGGGACGCGACGAGTTCCGGGGGACCGGCGGCTCCCTCTTTTTCCTCAAGCAGCAAGATCTCCTGACCGGTTCCGAGCGGGTGCGGGTCGAGATCCGCGACAAGGATTCCGGCATGGTGCTGGGGGTGAAGCATCTGACCCCGGTGCTCGACTACGACCTCGATTACCTGCAGGGGCGCCTCCTGCTGGCCCGGCCGCTGGCCGGCACTGCCGACGACAGCCTGCTGGTGCACAGCGACTCGTTCAGCGGCCACCCGGTCTTCCTGGTGGTGCGCTACGAATTCACCCCCGGCTTCGACGAGCCGGAGACCGTCGCCGTCGGCGGCCGTCTGCACTACTGGTTCACCGACCAGGTCAAAGTCGGTCTGACCGCCAGCCGGCTGGAAGAGGAGGGTGACGAAAACACCCTCGGCGGCGGCGACCTGACGCTGCGCAAGTCTGCCGATACCTGGCTGCGGCTCGAAGGCGGTCGCACCGAGGGGGCGGGGGTGGCGCCGGCCACCTCCCTGGACGGCGGTTTTCAGTTCGGTACCCTCGACCCCCAAGTCCGCACCGATGCGGAGGCGATCGGCTTCCGCCTCGATACCAGCGTCGGCCTGCATGACCTGTTTGCCCGCGGGCGCGGGAAGCTGACCTTCTACCTGCAGGATCTGGAAGCCGGCTACTCGGCTCCGGGAGTGGTTACCGACCGGGATCTGACCCAGTACGGGGGGAGTGCCCTCCTGCCGCTTACCGAACGGCTGGCGCTGCGTCTCAAAGGGGACCAGCGGGAGGAGCGTGACGGTCTGGAGACCTGGGCCAGTGAAGGGAACGTCGACTACCGGGTGGGCGCGCACTGGACCGTGAGTTCGGGGGTGCGCCATGACCGCCGCCGGGACCAATCCCCCGTCGTCCCCCTCACCCAGGAAGAGGGGCACCGCCTCGATGCGACGCTGCAGCTGCTGTACGATTCGCAACGCCGTTGGACCGCCTACGGCTTCGTGCAGGAGTCGTTGAAGACCACCGGCAACCGGGAAGAAAACGCCCGTCTCGGGGCCGGTGGCAGTTACCGCCTGACCGAGCGGTTCAAGGTGGCCGGTGAGCTCTCCGACGGCGACCAGGGGGGGAGCGGCCGGGTGGCGACGGAGTACCTCTATTCCGACCGGACCAATCTCTATCTCAGCTACGCCCTCGAAAATGAACGGGCGGACAACGGTCTGCGGGCCCGCAGGGGGAATTTCGCCTCCGGCTTTCGCACCCGTTATTCCGACAGCGCCAGTGTCTACCTCGAAGAGCGCTACACCCATGGCGACGTCCCGACCGGCCTGACCCATTCCACCGGGGTGGAGCTGGCTCCGAGCGACCGCCTCAATCTGGGGGCCAACCTCGATTACGGCACCTTGAAGGATTACCGCACCGGCGCCGAGCTGGAGAGAACCGCCGTCGGGGTGAGCGCCGGCTACGGCTTCACCGACCTCAAGCTCGCCAGCGCCCTCGAGTACCGGGTCGACGACACCGAGGCCGCCGATGCCAGCAGCTCCCGGCGCACCACCTGGCTGCTGAAAAACAGTCTGCGCTATCAGCTCTCCCCCGACTGGCGGCTCCTCGGCAAGTTCAACTACGCCCAGAGCGAGAGTTCCCTCGGCAGTTTCTACGACGGCAACTATACCGAGGCGGTGGTCGGCTTCGCCTATCGCCCGGTGCGCCACGACCGGTTCAACGCGCTGCTCAAGTACACCTACTTCTACAACCTGCCGGCCGCCGAGCAGACGGTGGTGGCCAATGCCGGCGCCGGAGTCATTCAGCGCAGCCACATCTTCGCCGCCGATCTCATGTACGACCTGACGGCGCGCTGGACCGTCGGCGGCAAGTACGCCTACCGCCATGGCCAGCTGAGCCAGGACCGGGAAGATCCGGAGTTCTTCACCAGTCGGGCCCACCTGTACGTCCTGCGGGCCGATTGGCACTTTGTCCATCGCTGGGATGCCCTGGCCGAGCTGCGGCTGCTCGACCTCCCCGACGCCCACGACCGGCGCGCCGGTGCACTGCTCGGTCTCTACCGCCACCTGGGCAATCACCTGAAGGTGGGGGTCGGCTACAACTTCAGTGACTTCTCCGACGATCTCACTCAGCTCGATTATCGGCATCAGGGGCTGTTCCTCAACGTGATCGGGAAACTCTAAATGGCCATCTCGAAGTTTCTCCCCGTTCTCGCCTGTCTGCTGTTCGCCTCCTCCTCCCTGGCGGCGAGTAGTTCCACGTCGAAAGAGCTGAAGGACCTCTACTTCGGCGAGGCGCTGTTTCACGCCTACCAGGGGGAGTGGTTTGACGCCATCGGCCGGCTCGACACCGAGCTGGGGCAGTTCTACGGCCTCGATGAGCCGGAGCTCGATACCTTGTTCCATCACCTCAGCCAGGCCGAATTTTCCGTCGGCGACTTCGAGCTGGCGTACCGGATGCACCGACGCGCCGGGCGGGCCATCACCGCAGTCATCGAGGGGAACGTCGAGGAGCCGGTACGCAACGAGGCGATCTACCGCCTGGCCCGGATCTACTTCCAGAAGGATCAGCCGGAAAACGCCCTGCACGCCGTGGAGCGGATCCGCGGCCAGATCCCGGTCACCCTGCG
>JACZKF010000576.1 GCA_014860175.1 Desulfuromonadales bacterium
CCGTCAGCTCATCTCTCCTCTGCTCGATCCGGAAGGGTTCCCTCTGTTTTCGCTGGCCGATATCAATCGGCTGCCGATGCCGGCCAAAGAGAGTATTTACCGGCAGTTGATCCCCGAAGAGCTGTTTGTCCGTTTCGGCATCGATCGGGACAATCTCCGTGGCTCGGACGGCGACCGCAAAGTCCGCTTCCTCTGCCCGGCCGGCCTGGGGGTGCTGCGCATCGAAGTGCGCCTGCGACCGACCGATGCCGACTGTCTGTTCTTTGTCGAGATTGCCGATACCCCCTACGGCCAGGTAGAGCTCTCCTTCTGCCTGGTCAATGATCCCGCTTCACCGCGCTTCAACGTCGATCGGGATGAGGCCGGTCGGGACAACTGTTTCGGCACCCTGCGGCGCAATCTGGAGGCAGAGAAACAGGCGATGGCCGCCGGACTGGCACCCCATCAGGTGCGGCGGGGGATGCGTCTCTTCGCCCCCTTTTTCCGCCATCTGGAGCAGCTGGTGGCCGCCTTGGGGGTCAGCAGCATCGTCGCCGAGCCCCTCTCCTACGATAATGCCGTACGCTATGAGGGGTATGGATTCGACTATCTCACCGGCAAGCAGCTGATGCTCTCCATCGACCGGGAGTTTCGCCCCGGTGGAGCGCTCTGGAAACGGCTCGACGACTCCACCCCTTTTCGCCGCCGGGGGATGGAAAAGACCGTACGCGGGCGCAGTTGGGCCATTCATGACGGCATTCTCGAGCATCCCTGGGACGGGGTGCGGATCTACAAAATCCCCGGCCTGAATGCCGGCATAAATACCTTCTCGGAACCCCGGGAGTGATTCATCCAAAGCTTAGGAAAGAGGACCCATGCCATCGGAAAATAACGAAAACAAAGCAGCCACCGCCGTCGTCCGCTTCCGTTTTTGGACCTCACCTGCCGGCTCGGTGGTGGAGGTCGGTCCCAGCCACCAGTCGGTCGATTTGCCATCGGTGCCGCTGCCGGTACTCCGCGAAGAGCTCCAGGACGGTCCCCCGTCCACCGATGCCATCGGTCGCGGGGTCTACGACTACCTGCGGCAGTACCCCGACTGCCCGCACAACCTCGCCTATGCCGAACTGCTGCGGGACGCTTTCCCCCACTTTCTCGCCGATCTGGGTGCCCAGGTCGCCATGCTCGATCACAAGGAAGTCGATCCCCTCTATGTCCGGCGCAAGATCACCGGGATGAAAATCCTGGCTCTGCTCACCCCGGGCAACGCCGGATTATGGAGGCAGATGGGGGTGGCGGCCTTTGACCTGGCCATGACCTTCAGCCAGCTGCTGCAATGCCGCTTTCACCTGCTGGAGGGGATGGGCTATCTGCGGCGGGCTCTGAAACTCGATCCCAATGATGCGGCCAGCCTCAACTACCTGGCCCAGATCGACTATCTTCTCGGCGACTACCCTTCGGCAGGCGAGCGTTGGCAACGGCTGTGCGAAGGGATGGACAGTCCGGCGGTGCGCCAGGCGCTGGCCCAGAAAGTGGAGCGGATCAGCCGGGAGGAGGTCCCCGATCATCCGGTGGTCGATGACCTGGAGGCGGTCGGTGAGGCTCTGGCCGCCTGTGGTCACGGAGAGTACGAGGAGGCCAAGCTGATCCTCGAGCGTCTGGAGGAGGAGGGGACCTTGCCGGCCGAATGCCCAACGTCGGAGTTTTTTTATCTGCTGGGGCTTTGCCGGGGGAAGACCGGCGATCTGGGAAGCGCTTTTGCCGCCTTTGAGAAAGCCCTGGAACTCGACCCCGACTACGCTCCGGCCCAGGAAGGGCGGGAAATGATTCTCGACGGGAGGGAGTTCTGATGCCTTGGAGCGTTGGTGACCTATTGTTCATCGTGGTGGTGGCGATGATCATCTATGGAATCATGGCTCTGGTCAACCGCTCCCGGCAGGCACACCCGGCCAATATCCCCCCGGTCCCTGATCCCGGGGCGGGAGATTTCATGCTGCGGTCGATCCTCACCGAGGGGCGCACCATCGCCCTGGTCGGCGCCTCACCCGATCCGGATCAGCCCAGCCACCAGATCATGAACTACCTGCAAGCGGCCGGTTACACGGTCTGGCCGATCAACCCGACCGTCTCGACCGTTCTTGGGCAGCCGGCCTTCGGAGCACTGGAAGAACTACCGCAGTCGGCCGATATCGTCGATGTCTTTCCCGGCTCCGGGGAGATCCCCGCCATCGCCCGCGCGGCTATCACCTCGGGGGTCGGAACTCTCTGGCTGCAGCCGGGAATCGACAGCCCGGAAGGGGTGCAGGCGGCCCGCCAGGCCGGACTCAAAGTGGTCGTCGACCACTGTATCATGCAAGAACACCAGCGTCTGCTGCGCGACCGGCGTTGAACAGAAAGCCGCCTTACGTATCACCTTCTTCGGTTGTCTTTACTCCGGCATCCTGTTAAGATCGGCCGGATTAAAGGAAGGAATTCGGGGATTTATGGTTAAAGTTGGGCGCCGGTTTAGCCTTCTTCTTCCGCTGGTGGGGATTTTCCTGCTGACCCCGGTAGCCGGGTATGGAGAGGGACGGGTTTTTACCCTCTGGCCGGCCATCGATTACCGTGCCTCCACCGAGGTTGACTACACCAGCCTGCGCCTGCTGGGACCTTTTTTCAAGTATGAGCGCAAGGGGACGGAGCGGGAGGTCGGGTTGCGCCCCTTGGTTTCTTACGCCTGGGACCGGCGGTCGGAGGTCGCTTATGGCGAATTTCTCTATCCGGTCGGATCGCGCAAGCGCTCTCGTGGGGCCTCTTCTTTCCAGGCTTTGCGGCTGCTGCAATCGGATTTCGGTCAGCGGGAACTCGGTAGCGACAATGAGTTCATGCTGTTCCCGTTCATCTTCTACGGGGAATCGGCGGAACGGGGACGCTATTTTGCCCTGTTTCCCATCGGCGGCAAGCTTCACGACAAATTCGGTCGTGACGAGATCCGGTTTGCCCTGTTCCCGTTGTATGGGCGGACTACCCGTGGTACGACGACGGTCACTAACCTGCTATGGCCGATTTTTGCCCGCACCGAGGGGGAAGAGGAGCATGGCCTCAAGTTTTGGCCGCTCTTCGGCGCCAGTGAGAAGGAAGGGGTTTATCGGCGCCAGTTCTTCCTTTGGCCGATCTTTTTTGCCGACGATCTGCGACTGGATACGGATAATCCGCTGCGTCGGCGGTCGGCTTTCCCCTTTTACCTTCAGGAGGAGTCGCCGGCGGCGAGCTCCCGGACGGTACTTTGGCCGTTCTTCAGCTATCGGCACCATCGGGCACAGGACTATGAAGAATGGAATTTCCCCTGGCCGCTGTTCCGGGTGACCCGCGGCAGCGAACGCCAGGGGGAGCGCTTTTTGCCGCTGTGGGCCGATGAGCGTGCCGGCAGCAATCGCAAGCGCTGGTTTCTCTGGCCAGCCTACCGGATTGAGGAGCTGCAGACCGAGATGATTGAGCGGCGGCGCGACCGGCTCTTCTTCTTTCTGTTTTCCACTCTTCAAGAGAAGAAGATCGGCGTTCCCGAACCGTTGCGGCGCACCTCTCTCTGGCCCCTGTTTACCTGGGAGGAGAAGGGGGGGGTGACCCACTTTCATACCCTCTCGCTGCTCGAACCGTTTTTTCCCGAAAACGAGGGAATTCAGCGCAACTGGTCCCCCTTGTGGCGTCTCTACCAGCGCCGCTACGATCGCCATGGGAACGAAATTTCCAGCTTCCTCTGGAACCTGTACTGGAAGGAGCGCCGCGGCGCCGATCTGGCCTATGAGCTCTTCCCTCTGGTGCGCTTCCAACGGGAATCGGGGGAGAGAGAGCTGCAGCTGCTGAAAGGGATCCTGCGGCTGCGCCAGGGAGAAAACGGGGGAGAAGCCAGACTGTTTTACCTCCCCTGGGGGATTACCTGGGGGGGGGATGCTACCGCCGAAATGGACGCAGACCGTGGTTGAGGCACTCGGAAAAAAAATCCTCGGGGTGGCCCAGACCGCTGGCGAGATGATCGCCTTGCTGGTGGAGACCCTCTATTACTGCAAAGAGGCGCCCCGCAATCTGCCGGCTATCTTTCGCCAGATCTATGAAGTGGGGGTCGGCACCTTGCCGATTGCCATGCTGACGGCGCTGTTCGTCGGCATGGTCCTGGCGCTGCAGACCGGCACCCAGCTGGCCCTTTATGGCAGCCAGGAGGCGATCGGTGCCATTGTCGGGCTGTCGCTGGCCAAAGAGCTCGGACCGGTGATGACCAGCTTGCTGGTGGCCGGTCGCATCGGCTCATCCATCGCGGCCGAGGTCGGAGCGATGCAGGTCTACGAAGAGATCGACGCGTTAAAGACGCTGGAGATCAACCCGGTGCGCTATCTGGCCATGCCGCGTCTCCTCGCCTGCCTGATCGCGGTCCCGGCGCTGGTGGTTTTCGCCGTGATCGTCGGCATTCTTGGCGGCGCCCTGGTGAGCCATATCAACCCTGAAATCGGCGTCCCCTACACCGTCTACTTCGACAGCATGACCCGCGCTTTGGGGGCCAAGGAGGTCTTCAAGGGGTTGCTGAAGGCAACCATTTTCGGCGGCATCATCGCCCATGTCGGCTGTTATGTCGGATTCAAGACCAGCGGCGGCGCCCGGGGCATCGGAATCGCCACCACCCGGGCGGTCGTCATGGCTTTTTTGCTCATCTTCATCGCCGACTATTTCCTGACCCGGCTGATGTTGTGACAGACGAGGATCTTCATGGGACTTTTCACCCCTAACGGTCGCAATGGGCGGGGCGGCGGCCTTTTTCACAAACTGACCCACGGTTTTACGGCCTCCATCTTCGAAGGAGAGTGCATCGCCAACTATGGGGAATCGCGCGGGGTCGGCATCCGCATCGAGAACCTGCACAAGTCGTTCAATGGCAATCATGTCCTGCGGGGGATCGATCTGGAGATTCTCCCCGGCGAAATCTTCTCCATCATCGGCCCTTCCGGCACCGGCAAAAGCGTGTTGCTCAAACATATCGTCCGGCTGGAGCGACCTGACAGCGGCCGGATTCTGATCGATGGCAACGACATCCTCGAACCGCCTCGGCCGGAGGCGCGTGATTACCGCTACAGCATGGTGTTTCAGTCCTCTGCCCTGTTCAATTCGCTGTCGGTGGGGGAAAATGTCGGCCTGTGGCTGCGTGAGAAACGGATCTGCAACGAGGGGCGCATCCGCCGCATCATCCGGGACAAGCTGCGGCTGGTGGGGCTGGAAGGAAAAGAAGAGCTGCGTACCTCGGAACTCTCGGGGGGGATGCGAAAACGGGTGGCCATCGCCCGCTCCCTGGCCATGAATCCCGACCTGCTGCTGTATGACGAACCGACTGCCGAACTCGATCCGGTGACTTCGGACGAACTGGCGCGGGTGATCATGAACCTGCGGGCAAAAGTCGATTTGACTACTATTATTGTCAGCCACGATCTGAATTTCGCCCTCTATGTCTCTGACCGGGTGGCGATGATCAATGAGCAAGGGATCGTCGAAATTGGCACCCCAAGCCAGATCAAGGCCAGCCAGAACCCGGTGGTGCGCAATTTCATCTACACCACCACCAAAGGGATCAAAGGAGAGGAATAGTGCCATGGCGGTCTCCGTCGAAAAAAAGGTAGGGCTTTTCTTTCTGGTCACCGTGGTCGCTCTCGGGCTGCTGATCGAAGTGGTTGAAGATTGGAGCCCCTTCCAGAAGCAGATCGATTATCACACCTTTTTCCGTTCCGCCGTCGGTTTGAAGGCCGGCGATCCGGTGCGGATGGCCGGAGTCGATGTCGGCAAGGTTCGCCGCATCGCCCTGGATGACGGACAGGCCCGGGTCGATTTTTACGTCGTCGAAGGGACGTCCATCCCGAGCCAGGTCGTGGCCCAGATCCGCCGCACCAACCTTCTCGGCGGGCAGTTTCTCGGTCTTGAGACCAGCGACGTAGCCGCAGGGGAGTGGGCGCCTGAAACGCCTCTCCCCTCGGAAGAAGGGACCAACATCGATCAGTTGATCACCAATTTCGACCGCAACCAGGACCGGGTCCTGAAGGAGATCGGCGACCTCGTGGCAGAGGTCCGGGCCCCTCTCACCCAGACCATCATGCAACTCGAAAGGGTGATGCACAAGGTCGACCAGGGGGAAGGTACCCTCGGGCGGCTGATCAACGACCCGGTGCTGTACGACGACCTGACCGCTTCGGTCAGCGACCTGAAGGCGATTTTCGGCCGGCTTGAGAACGGGGAAGGGTCGTTGGGGAAATTGCTGCAAGATCCAGCCCTGTATGAAGAGGCACGCCTGACCTTCGCCAACTTGCAGGCCATCTCCAGTCGCCTGCAGGCCGGGGAGGGGAGCCTCGGCCGGTTGCTGACCGACGACGCCCTCTACACGGAAGCGACCGACACTATGGCCCAACTGCGGGAAGTTGCCAGCAAAGTCAACGAGGGGGAAGGGACCTTGGGGCGGTTGATCAACGATGGCTCCCTGTACGAAGAGATGCGGGGGACGATGGTTCGGGTGAACTCGATCGCGGCCAAGATCGATGATGGGCAAGGGACTCTGGGACGGCTGGTCAACGAGGACGACCTTTATCGGGAAGCCAAAACGACCTTGCACAAAGTGGAAAAGACGGTGGATGGGATGAGCGATTCGGGACCTTTGTCGGCGTTGGGGGTCATCCTCGGCACCTTGTTCTAACCGCAGGGAAGTCGCACCTCCTGCAGCCTGATAAAACAAAGCGCCGCGGCCATCTGGCCGCGGCGCTTTGTTTTATCTCGATGCGCTTACAGCGCGATCCGCTCCTGATTGGTGGTGGTCTGCATGGCGTAGCTCCAGATATTCAGATGCTCCAGGGTGAAAAGGAGCAGGCCGGAGACCAGGACCGGCATGAAGTTGGCTTCCAGGGTGTTGGAGACCATGTAGAAGAAGTAAAAGCAGCTCCGGTAACCCAGGTGAATCCAGCGCAGCTGGGGCCGGGAGGCGTGACTGGTCCGGTGTAGAATGAGAACCAGGGCGGAGAGGGTGTAGCCGGCCAGCGCCAGAGTGGTCAGCAGCGGCGGGGGGGGGCAGCCAAGGATCAGCCGGATATTTTCCCCCAGCGGCGCCAGCAGATCGGTGTGGCGGAACTCGAAGAAAATGGTGCTGATGAGGAGGAACACGAACAGCTCAAGCACGCCGCGGCAAGAAAGGCTTTGCAGATCACTGGCCGGCGCTGGTGCTTTTTTGCCAGAGGTGCTGCTGGAGGTGGTTCTCGCGTCGAATTTGTGCTGTCCGTTCATGGCTGCCTCCTTCTAACTGGGGCACGGCTTAGTGTGAGTGGCTTTTCGCGTCTTCCAGATCATGCTCTTCGACTTCCTCCCAACCGGTCCACATCGGTTTGAAGTAGGCCAGTGGGGTCGTCCCGAGGGTCGCCAGGTAGACATGGGTGAAGAGGAAGGCGCCCAGGGAGCAGGCGAGGAGGAAATGCATCCCCACCAAGATCTTCAGCCCACCGATCATCAGCACCATCTCCCGCAGCGGTCCGACGTTCATCAGCAAAATGCCGGTCAGGGAGACCATCGGCACCAGCACGAACATGATGGCGAGATAGGCCGATTTCTGCAGAGGATTGAACTTGTTGTCGGGGGTCGGGTGATGCGGGTTCGGCTTGCCCCGGAAGTAGTTGAAGAAGTAGAAGATCGACTGGCGGATCAACCCACGCTCCAGGTCATCCCGGGTCGGGACATAGATCTGGGCCATCTTCCGGGCGATGAGAGTGTAGTAGAAAAACCAGAGAGAGAAGGAGAAGGCGACCAGCAGCCCGGCGGCATTGTGCAACTCGATGGCGGCCTTGTAGCTGCCAAAGATGTTCAGGTATTCCGGGAACCGGATCTGCGCGCCGGAGATGCCGAGAGTCACGATGCCGATGGCGTTGAGCCAGTGCCAGATACGAACCGGGGTCGGCTGCAGATAGATTTTTTTGCTGTCCTGATGTTGTTCACGCATGGGTCGGCTCCTTTCAGCGCCTGTTTTTCCGGGTCAGAAGACGAATGGTGCCGTGTCCCAGCGGCATTACCAGCCCGCCTGCGAGGATCGCCAAACCGATTTTATTCATCGCTGCATTGCGGGTGGCGCCCATCATGTAGAAGTCGGGGGTGCCGTTGAGGATGTCGAGGATCGCCCCTTTCTCCACCGGAATCCGCCGGTAGCTGCCATCGGCCTGCGGCAGCGAGAGGAAGGTCGTCTGCATCGCATCGGGGCCGGAGGCATGACAGAAGGTGCAGTCCCAGCGATTATTGAGAATCTGCAGGTCGTGCGTGACTTCTGCCGGGGTGAACATCCCTTTCAGGCGCAGGTGAGGGAACTCGCTGCTGCCGTTGAACCGGCGCAGCTCGGCCAGGGAGACCTTGCCGTCGCGGTCGGTGTCGATCAGAGTGGGGATATCACCGTCGACCGCCAGTGCCTGGAGGTCGGCGAACTCGGCCAGATCGAAAGGCTGGCCGCGGACCGGAACGGCCGAATCGGGGTGAAACTTGCGCGCGGTGATGAACAGGTTGATGACATAGTCCTTTGAACCGGAATGACAGGAGATGCACGGCAGCATTTCCAGGTGCAGATCGGCTTGCGGAAGCCACAGACCGTGCGCCTTGCTCATCTCGGCGGGGAGGTGGCAGCTGCTGCATTGGCGGTTCATGTCGTGGCCGGATACCTGATGAGCGCCGCGAACCTGATGCGGGTTGTGACAGTCGCCGCAGGTCGCATTGGCCGCATGCTCGGTCCGGGCGTACTCTTCGCTGACTTCCTGATGACATTCACGACATTCGGCTTTGGGGAAAGGTGCCAGACCGTCATCGGGATGAGTGTCGGGAATATTGGAGTGACAGCTGGCACAGCCGAGTTCGCCGTGGGCGGTCGTGTCAAATCTCTGCGAGTCGATCAGCAGGTCGTTGCCGACCGCCTCTTCCTCACTGTGGCACCCCAGGCAGTATTCGCTCTCCTGCGCGACCGCCTGGCCGACAGGGGCAAGGCCAAGAAGGGGAACCACCAAGCTTGCGAGCAAAATGTGCAGGTACGTCCGTCCCATTTTTCGCCCTCCAGGGTAAGGATGCGTTGGCGTACGGAACTCTTCCATCACCGTTTCTCCTTGACCGGTTCCGAAGCGGGAACGGGCTCCATCTCCTGCTCCTTCTTCGCCCGTGCGACCAGTCGGGTGGCGCGAATCAGGGGGAGCAGCTGGGCAACGACGATCAAGGCGCAGAAACCGAGAAAGATCCAGACCACCAGAGAGCTGTTGTCGGTCCGCCCGCCATTGGCCGCGAAAGCGGTGGAGCTGAGGCCGAAGAGGCTGAGCAGGGAGGTCAATGCGATGGCTCGGGTTTTCATGGGTCGTCTCCTGGTTAGAGTTGCTAACGAAGCTTGAGAACGTTGAGAACATTCTTGAAGGCACACTCCACGGCTTGACGGATTTCTTCGCGATCGCCGGCGCTCACCGGCCGCAGGGCATGGAAGAAAATTCCTTCCTGGCGAATCTTGCGGACGATCGGCAGCGACTTCTCATCCGAAATCAGGATGATGGTCAAATTGCGGTCGCATTTTTTAATCAGAGGGATCAGGTCGACGGCCGCCACTTTCTCATCGAAATCGCTGCCGACCAGAATCACCTGGGCGTTTTTACGGAGAATTTCATTCAGGACATTGGCCGCCGAGTCGGTGGTTTTGACCTGGTAGCCGGCCTGGACCAGAATGTCCTCGAGTTGACGCCGAGTCTCCGTATCTTTATCGGCTATGAGAATTCCCTGTTCGTTCATGACCGCCTCTTTTCGCTGGAGAGGAGCTACTGCCCCTTGTTGGCGGCATCCTTTTCTTTCGCCACCCGCCCAAAGGCCTGCTTCAGAAAGAGGGTGAACAACATCATCGCCGGCACCAGTTGCAGCACGATGATGAGGGCGAAGAAACCGAGGAAGATGGCCGGCATCAGATTGGCTTCCCCCGGCAGGGCCAGGCTGCTGAGGAAGACGGTACCTGCCAGGACCAGACCGATGATCAGAGAGTTCGCGAGCTTTGCATTCATGACAGCCTCCTTTGGCGAAGGTGTTTCTTCACGGCGTTTATTAGAGGTAGAGCAAACGCCGTACCAAGGCTGAAATAAATCTAAAAAAAGAGAAAACCTTATTAAAATTAGATATTTGACGAGAAGCAGGGAGTGGTTGTCGGGGGTGGGCTGATTTCCTGCTTGGTGAGAAATTTCCTGTCGGACAGGAATACCCTTCTGCCCGACAGGAAATCAGCCGGCCGTCAGGGCTGGCGTCCGATGCGGTGTTTTTTCAGCAGAGCGTAGAGACGAGACTGGGAGAGGCCGGACAGGCGGCAGGCTTCGGGGATATTGTCCTCGGCCAGGGACATCAGATCGTGGAGGTAATTTTTCTCGGCCTGGGAAAAGGCCGTTTCCCGGAAATCGTGGAAACTCGGGAGGCGGCGTGCCGGTTCCGAGCTGTGGACACTTTCGCCCGCCTCGGCTGACCGGGCCGAGTCCTTCATAACCTGGACCCGGATGTCGGGGGGGAGATGTTTCGGATAGAGGGTCGGCTCGAAACGGGCCGAAGAGAAGGACCGGACCAAGGTGTTGGCCAACTCCCGGACATTGCCCGGCCACTGATAGGCGAGCAGGGCATCGAGAAACTCGGGGGAAAACCCTTTGGAGGCGAGTCCGTACCCTTCGCACAGGCGATCAAGATGGCAGCGGACCAACTCCTTGATGTCCTCGGCCCGCTCCCGCAATGGGGGGAGTTCGATGGTAAAGGCGCGCAGGCGAAAGAGGAGGTCGCTACGGAACTGGTTGTTGGCCACCATCTCATCGAGGTCCCGATGGGTCGCCGCCACCAGGCGAAAATCGCTCTCCACCTCATGGGTGCTCCCCAGAGGGCGAAAGCGGCGCTCCTGCAGCACCCGCAAAAAGGTCTTCTGCAGCGATAACGGGAGTTCGCCTACCTCATCCAGAAACAGAGTCCCCCCATTGGCCTGCCTGACCAGCCCCTCTTGGGAGCGGTCGGCACCGGTGAATGACCCTCGCTCGTGGCCGAAGAGCAGGCTCTCGGCCAAGGTCTCCGGCAGCGCAGCGCAATCGACAACCACGAAAGCATTCCCCGCCCGCGGACTGTTCTGATGGATGGCGCGGGCAAAGAGTTCTTTGCCGGTGCCGGTCTCTCCGGTGATCAGGATGTTGGCGTCGCTACCGGCGGCCTGGGCCACCAGATTCAGGCAAGCTCTGAGTTTCGGGCTGTTGCCGTAAATGTCTTCCCGCTTCAGGGCGATCACGCTCTGGTTGCGGTTTTCAGCTTTTTTCTCTTTTCGGTACTGCAGCGCCCTTTCCAGGGAAAGGGTCATCTCCTTGACCGAGGAGCCTTTTTCAATATAATCCCAGGCCCCGCTGCGGATGGCCAACTCGGCCCCCTCCGGGCCGCCGAAACCGGTGATGATGATGACCTCCGGAGCGCTCCCCGCCTCGGCGATCCGGGGCAACGCCTCCAGCCCATTGCCGTCCGGCATCCGAATATCGAGAAACACCACATCGAACCCCCGCGACTCGGCCAGGCCGATTCCCTCGCGCAGGGAGCTGGTGCTGACCGCCTGATGACCCATGCGTTTGACCATCAACTCCAGAGAAGAGACCATCAGGTCGTCATCGTCGATGATGAGAATACTTGCCATCGAAAACCTCTCCTGTGATTAACGGTTGTCCAGCACCTGACGGATCACCGTCGCCAGTTGGTGGCGTTCCATCGGTTTCCTGACCACGGCGCGAATACCGATGGATAATGCCATCTTTTCCGTAAACGGCCCGGTTAAAGCCTGTCCCAAACCGGTGCAGAGAATGATGGGCAGATTGGGGCGCAGGCGAAGGACTTCCCGGGCCAGTTTGTCGCCGGTCAGGTTCGGCATGGTCTGGTCGGTGATGATGAGATCGAAACGGTCGGGCTGGGCTTTGAAGACGTCCAGGGCTTCGAGGCTGTTGGTCCCGGCTACGACCTCGTACCCGAGATTTTGCAGCATCTTCTGGCAGGAGTAGACCAGATCGGTTTCATCGTCGAGAAAAAGAATACGCTCCGTCCCCCCGGGGATTGCTTCTTCGGGCTGAATCTCGAGCCGGTCCTCGATCTGGTCGATGCAGGGGAGATAGACCTGGAAAGTTGTCCCTTTCCCCGGTTCACTGGCGAAAGTGATGCCGCCGCCGTGATTCTTGACGATCCCCTGGACGACGGAAAGACCGAGTCCGGTCCCTCTCCCAGGCTCCTTGGTGGTAAAAAAGGGGTCGAAGATGCGTTCCCTGGTCTTGCGATCCATGCCGATCCCGGTGTCGGCGACGGTCAGGCGAAGGTAGCGGCCGACGGCGAGATGCAGATCTCCCAACTGGTCGTTGGAAGGCAGGGTGACGTTGTCCAGCAGGATGTCCAGGACGCCACCCTGATCGCGCATGGCATCGGCGGCATTGGTGCATAAGTTCATGATGACCTGATGCATCTGCGTCGGGTCGGCGAGAACCATCCCCAGCTTCTCTCCCGGATGGTGATGCAGGTCGATGGTTGCCGGCAGGGAGGCCCGCAGCAGTTTGAGGCACTCGGAGGCGATCGGCTGAAGATGGAGAGGCTTGCGCTCCCCTTCGCCGTGACAGCTCAGGGTGAGGATCTGTTTGACCAGATTTTTGGCGCGAAATCCGGCCTTGAGGATGATCGCCAGATGTTCGCGAAGGGTTCCCTCACCCACCTCGTCCATGGCCATTTCGGCGTTGGTGATGACGGCCGCCAGAATGTTGTTGAAATCATGGGCAATGCCTCCGGCCAAGGTGGCGATGGCCTCCACTTTCTGCGCCTGGCAAAGCTGCCTCTCCAACTGGACCTCATGGGTCAGGTCTCGGATTACGACGGAAAAAGCGGTGATCCCTGCCGGTCCGCAAACCGGGGAGGTTTTGGCTTCGATATCGTAGAGGGTGCCATCGCTGCGTCGGTTGATGAATCTTTCGGTGCGCGGCTGCCCCGTCGTTCTGGCTTCTTCCATGGCGCGGAACAGACTCGGGTTGGTTCGGTGGCGAGAATCGCTGATCGCCCGCCCCACGATCTCCTCGCGTTCATAGCCGCTGATAGCGACAAACGCCGGATTGACGTACTTGATGACGCCGTGCGTGTCAAAGGTGAGAATGCCGTCGGTCTCCTGCTCGATGATGGCGGCCAGAAGGCGCCGCTCTTCACCCCCCCGGGCTCTCTCCTGGCGCAAACGCAGGGAGTTGATCCCATAGCAGAGGTCATCGGCAAGCCCCTCCAGGAGCTTGACTTCCTGCTGGTCAAAGGCGTCCGGTTCGCTGGCGAAGATGACCATGGCCCCGAATACATGGCGGCCATCGGCCAGGGGGAGGGAGAGTGAGGAAGCGTAGCCGTACCGGAGGGCTTTGTCTCGCCAGGGGCTCCATTTGGGGTCGGTGAGGATGTGCTGAACCACGTACGGGAGACCGGAACGGATGGCGATGCCGGTGGGCCCCTGCCCATGTTCATTATCGCCCCAGGAAATCTTCACCGATTCCAGGTACCCCTGATCCCATCCCCACTGCGCCACCGGGCGGACCGTCTTCTCCGGATCGTCTTCGGCCAGGCCGACCCAAGCCAGGCAATAGCCGACGCTCTCGCCGATGATCCGGCAGACATCCTGCATCAGCTCCTGTTCATCGGTGGCGCGGACCAGAACCTGACTGCATTCGCTGCGCGCCTTGAGCGCCCGGTTAACCCGATGGAGAGCCTCCAGCGATTTTTTCAGGGCCGCCTCATTGTTGCGGATGAGGAAGTACAGGATGCTGGCGGTAACCAGCAGGCCGGAGAAACAAAGGAGCAGTTCCCACTTGGAGATTTCATTGATCGGCAGTCCTTCGGAAAAAATGAAGATGGTCGAGAAGACCCACATCCCGCCGACCAGCACATAAATAATCGAGATGGGGATAGGACTCAGCCTCTCCTGGAACGACGACTCCTGCGCCATAGCATCCCCTTTGGTAAGGAGTTATGAGATAGAAATTATTAACATTTCATGTGTAAAGCATACAAGGAAAATTGGCCAGGAAAACAGCAGGCGGGAAGATTCGGAGAGCACCGGCACCCAACGGGAACGGGGCTCTCGGGAGACATGGCAGAAGGAGAGCTCAATTGATTGGGCGGCGGCCGGATAACCCCTGTTTTTTCAGCAGGGCCTGGAAGTTGGGGCGTTGCATGCCGACCTCCTCTGCCGCCCGGGTGATATTCCAGTTGTTGCGCTTGAGCGCATCCAGCACAAAAGCTCTCTCCAGGGATTCTACCGCCTGCTCTCGCAACTGCCGCTTTTTCTCCTTGAGCTCTTCGACACTGTGCGGAACAGATTCGAAGCAAGGGGCGATGATCCCGGTTTCGGGCATCTGCAGTTCGAGATCCTCCCGCAGGATATATTCCCCTTCCGACAGCACCACCGCTCGCTCGATGAGATTTTCCAGCTCCCGGACATTGCCGGGAAAGGGGTATTCCTCCAGGAGTTTGAGCGCCTCCGGGGCAACCCCCTTGATCTCTTTGCCGATCTCTTCGGCAAACTTTTTGATGAAATGGGCGGTCAGCAGCCGCAGGTCACCATTTCTCTCCCGCAGCGGGGGGAGTTCAACCGGGATGATATTGAGGCGAAAAACCAGATCCTCCCGAAACTTCCCTTCCGCGACCAAGTCCCGCAGGTTTCGGTTGGTGGCCGCTACCAGGCGGATATTGATCGGAATCGGCTCCGTACCGCCGATGGGGGTGACTTCCCTCTCCTGCAGAACCCGCAACAGTTTGGCCTGGGTGGTCAAACTGATGTTGGCGACCTCGTCGAGAAAGAGGGTGCCGCTATCGGCCACCCGGAACAGCCCTGACTTGGTTTGGATCGCCCCGGTGAAAGATCCTTTGACATGACCGAACAGTTCGCTTTCGAGCAGATTTTCCGCCAGGGAGGTGCAGTCGACGGCGACAAAGGGATTGTCCCGGCGCGGGCTGTTGCGGTGAATGGCCCGGGCCACCAGCTCCTTGCCGGTGCCGCTTTCACCCGTCACCAGCACGGTGCTGTCGGTGGGGGCCACCTGCAGAATGCGCCGATAGACTTTTTCCATTTCCTTGCTTTCGCCGGTAAACTGGTCAAAGCCATGGAAGTCCCGCAATTCTTTGCGCAGGTAGATGTCATCAACAAGAACAGCTTTTCGATCCAGGGCAGTATTGATTTTTTGGAGAATGTCATCGGGGGTGAATGGCTTGGCGATATAGTCCATCGCGCCACTCTTCATGGCTTCCACCGCCGTGTCTACGGTGGAATAACCGGTTATCATGATAATCGGGATTTCTGGTTGGAGAGTTTTTATCACCTTAAGTACTTCAATGCCACTCATGACCGGCATTTTCAGATCGGTAATCACTAAATCGAAACTCTTTTCTCTTAATTTTCCAATGGCTAGAGAGCCGTTAGAAAAAGTTTCCGCCACATAGCCATTGGCTTCGAGGATGCGGCGAAGTCCCTCTCTGATAACAGCGTCATCATCAATGATCAAGATTTGACGTTTTTCCATTCGCGACAACTCCTCCAACCAATTCTGTATTTCTGCTCTGCTGCCGGGACCCAGGGAGTATAAATTCTGGTGGATAAGCTGCAGAAATCTTGAATCCCGACTTCACAGTTTTAAATTCATTGGGGAAAAAGTCAATAAAAAACCCCAATACTTGCTTCTGCTTTGGGCACTGTATCTGTATAAAAGGAAACCTCGGTGTATGAAGGGTGTATACACCCCGGTGAAAACCAGAAACTATCTGTAAATACAACATAAATTAACCAAAAACCGCCACGTTAATCCAAAAAACGTATGAGTTTGTCATACACTTCACCTTCTAAAACCCTCTCGCACCAACCGTTGTCGGACGGGGAAACATGTTTAAATTCAAATACCTAGGCAGCGAACATTAGGCAGCGTTTTTTTCTGGCATGAGCGATGCACAAGGAACGGGTAAGGCAGTAAAAGTTGGTTCAACAACTTTCCATGCAGGAGGCTTTTATGAAAACCCTTCTTAAATCCATTTTGGCCCTGATTCTTGGCGCCGGAACCTCGTTTGCGGCCACGGGTGGCGATACTTCCAGTCTCAGCCCGTTTGTTGTCCTGCTGCTTTTCTTTGGTGGTCTGATCATCGCCTTCCAGTTGATGCCCGGCATCTTCCTGTTTCTCTCGATGGTCAAAGGTCTTTTTAGCGGGGCCGATAAAGAAGTCACTGGCATCACGGCCAAGGCAGAGCGCAAATAGGTTGTCGTGTAAAGCACAACAACTCTCACTAGAGAGGCGGGTCATGCTGGGACTACTTATAGCAGACGAAAATGTGGATTCCAGAAAGCAGATGGCCGACCTTTTCATCGAAGCTGGATATAACGTGATTGTCACCAATTCAGCGGCCAACGCTCTTTACGGAATTCTGAAAAAGACCGCACAAGTGGTGGTTC
Organism: Desulfuromonadales bacterium; assembly: GCA_014860175.1. Lineage (GTDB taxonomy): Bacteria > Desulfobacterota > Desulfuromonadia > Desulfuromonadales > JACZKF01 > JACZKF01. The sequence goes on from JACZKF010000576.1 coordinate 16,469, forward strand.
TGGGAGGCCAATTCGATGAAATGACGGCTCTTGACCTGATTCCACTGCTGAAAAAATGCAACCGCAATCTCAGTATCATCCTGGTCTCGGACAACTTGCCGCTGTCCATCCTGAGGAAGCTGCGCAAGGAGGGAATTTTCTATCACGCCCTCAAGCCGGTACGGCCCGAAGATCGGGACGAGATCCGCCAGGTTGTTCAGTGCGCGTTCAGGAGTTTAGCCAACTCTGTCGGATAAGGGGTCGCCATAGGGGCAATCATCGTACAGCCAAGGAGAAAATCATGAAAAAACTGGAAACGGCCATCACCTTCGCAGCTCTCATGTTAGCGGCTTCTCCCGCTTTGGCGGTGGATACCACCAAGGTCTACAACAGCGGCCTGCTGGTCCTGGTCTTCGTCGGGATCTGCGCCCTGTTCGTGGTGTCGCAGATGATCCCGGCCATCATCATGCTGGTGGGGGCACTCAAGGGTCTGTTCAAAAACCGCAAGGAGACCGCGGTCGAGGCGCTCGAGAAGAACGTCCACTGACACCTGATCATTTGCCCGCACAAGGAGAGGTTCCATGGGAATTCTTGGTCAATTCTTCAACGCCGTCGGTGAGATCACGGAAGTCTATACCCTGGTCGATTTCTACCAGTACATCAAAGGGGTGGAGTACCTGATCTGCCTCGCCTTCTTCATCGGCTTCACCAAGTTTTTCAAGTATATCCACGCCCCGGCGCAAGATAGCTCCAAGCACTAGGAGAGGGCTGAGGAAAAGCGCCCATCTGCGGCGTTCCCTTCACCCTTCGTCGACGGCGTACCTTGCGGTACGCCTTCTCCTCAGGATTCGGGCGCCTTGCATCTGGGCATTTTTTTGCCCAGCCCGGCGAGAGGAGACGGCAAAGGTAAAGGAGCTGGAAACGATATCCGTTGACAAAGGAGAGATAGCCGACATGTACGCAACCTGCAAAAGAGTCCTGGGAGGGATTTTCGTGGCGGCGCTGGCGCTGGCCGCCGCGCCGGTGGCGGCCCAGCCGCTGCCCGATTCGGTGCTGCTCGACTCCCTGGTCAACCATTACGAGGCGGTGCGCTTCGACCACGCCTCCCACGTCGAGATGACCGAGAGCTGCGCCGAGTGCCACCATCACGGCACCGGCGCGCCGGTGGTTGACGCCAACTGCGCCCGCTGCCACAGCGACAGCAAGCAGGTGGCGGTGGTCGGCTGCGCCCAGTGCCATCCGCGCGAGCCGTTCTCGGCCGAGTATCTCAACAAACAGGGCCGCGACCTGACGCTGTACCATCGGGACAAGCCGGGGCTCAAGGCGGCCTTTCACCAGAACTGCCTCGGGTGCCACGAGCAGGTCGGCGCCCCGGTCGGGTGCCAGGACTGCCACCGGCGCACCCTGGAGGGCGATGCCTTCTTCAAGGCCGGCTCCTTCGCGCCGACCCCGAAGACGGGCAAGGGGCATTGACCGTCGGCATCGAGGTCGCCGGAGGGTGAGTTTGCGCCGGTGTCGATGAGACCATTCCAGCAAGGAGAGAACGACATGCAAGGAATCAGTCGAAGAAGGTTTCTAGCGGCAAGCCTGGCGGGCGGCGCGGCGACGACCTTGACTCTGACCAAAAAAGCCTGGGGGGCGGGCTCCTTCGAAGGGTACCCCGAGGGGATGGGGGTACTGGTCGACCTGACCCGCTGCGTCGGCTGCCGCAGTTGCGAGGCGGCCTGCAACCAGGAGCAGAACCTGCCCGAGCCGGCCCTGCCGTTTGACGACAGCTCGGTGTTCGACCAGAGGTTTCACGGCGACCAGCGCCGGCGCCCCGACGAGAACGCCTACACGGTGGTCAACCGCTACGACCCGGCGCAGCTCGACAAGCCGGTCTACCGAAAAGTCCAGTGCAACCACTGCAACGAGCCGGCCTGCCTGACCTCCTGCTTCGTCAACGCCTACACCAAGACCAAGGAAGGGGCGGTGACCTACAACGACAAGGTGTGCGTCGGCTGCCGCAACTGCATGATCGCCTGTCCGTTCCAGATCCCGGCCTACAGCTACTCCAGCGCCATCGATCCGATGGTCAAGAAGTGCATCTTCTGCTATGACACCCGGCTCAAGAACGGCCTGCCGCCGGCCTGCGTCGAGAGTTGCCCGCAGGGGGTGATGACCTTCGGCCATCGCAAGGAGCTGATCAAGATCGGCAACGAGCGCATCAAGATGAACTCCGGGCGCTACATCGACCATATCTACGGCGAACACGAAGTCGGCGGCACCAGCTGGATGTATCTGGCCGCCGCCCCCTTCGAGGAGCTCGGCTTCGACACCACCATGGGCAAAGAGCCGATCATCTCCAACGTCAAGGAGTTCCTCGGCACCGTCCCGATGGTGCTGGCGATCTGGCCCGCCCTGTTTACCGGGTTTCACCTGCTGGCCAAGAAAAAAGACCATCACGAGGACGACCACGGCCACCCCGAGGAGCAGGAGGAGGACAAAAAATGAAACGACACATCATGCACGGGGTCCCGATGGTCGACTCCCAATACAAAGACGAAAAAGGAAAAAGCAAGTGGAACCCGATGGAGAAGCTGCTGCTGGGGCTCACTCCCGGCCAGTACCTGGCCCAGGCCATCCGCAACCCCTTTAACTGGATTCTGGCGGTGATCTTCGCCGTCGGCCTGCCGCTCATCGCCGGGCGCTTCTTCTTCGGCCTCTCCTGGGTCACCCACAGCTCCAACGACTACCCCTGGGGGCTGTTTCTCGCCTTCGGCCTGTTCGCCATGGTGCCGCTGTCGGCCTCCGGCTTCATGCTGGGGACCACGGTGGAGATCTTCGGCCGCCACGACTTCCAGCCGATCGAGCGCCTGGCGCTGCTCAACGGGCTGCTCGGCTACTTCTTCGCCGTCGTCTACCTGATGGTCGACCTGGGGCAGCCCTGGCGCCTGCCGTACCCGATGGTCGTCTCCTTCGGCACCGCCGCGGTCCTGTTCCTGGTCGCCTGGCATGTGGCCACCTACCTGTCGGTGCAGGTGGCCGAGGTCTCGGCCGCCTTTTTCGAGTGGATCAACTGGCCGATGGGGGTCAAGTTCATCCGCAAGATCACCATCGGCCTGACGGTGGCCGGCATCATCCTGTCGACCCTGCACCAGGGGGCTCTCGGGGCGCTGTTCACCTACGCCCCGGGCAAGGTCCACCCGCTGTGGTATTCGGCCTCTTTCCAGTGGATCCACTTCTTCTGCTCGGCCATTCCGGCCGGCCTGTGCATGGTCATCGCGGTGAGCACCATCGTCAAAAAGACCATGGCCTGGCGCTGCGATGAGAATTTTCTTGACAAGCTCGACTCATTGACGATTTCATTGGCCAAAGGGGCGAGCATGGGTCTGATCACCTATCTGGCGATCAAGATGATCGGCGTCGCCCATGACAACGAGTGGGCCTATCTGATGACCGGTTGGGGGCAGTGGTTCATGTTCGAGATCGCGGTCGGGGTGGTGCTGCCGCTGGCGCTGTTCGCCTACGCCATCCGCCACAACATGCCGGGGCTGGTGCGCCTGGGGGCCTTCATCACCGTCTTCGGCATCGTCCTCAACCGCATCAACACCGCCCTGATCGCCTTCAACTGGAAGCTGTACCAGGAGATCCCCCACTGGCGCGAAGTGGCCATCTCCATCACCATCTTCGCCATCTACATCGTCGTCTACCGCTTCCTCCTCTACCGCCTGCCGATCGTCTAC
>JACZKF010000577.1 GCA_014860175.1 Desulfuromonadales bacterium
ATGACCTCGGCCGTCTCCGCCGCCACCTCGAAAGGTTCGGTGCTGTGCCGCAGCCGCTCCAGATCGCTGCCGGCGCCCGGCCCGAGCAAGGCTTCGCGGCGGACCATCTCGGCCATGGCTTCGGCGATGCCGGCCTCCAGCCGTGGCAGGTCGTCACCATAGGCGGTGATCTCCACCACCGTTCCCATCACCAGCTGCCGGCGGCTGAGCATCTCCCCCGCCTCGGGGCGCTGGCGCACCCAGGCGAGGGCCGCCAGCAAAGACAGCAGCAGAACACCGATCAGAATGCGTCGAAAGGAAGTGACCACGAAAGTGTCTTCTGGGTAAAGCGGCGGGTGGGGAGTCGATCCTACCGCTACTCCTCGACGATCTCGCCGATGAGATCGTATTCGGAAGAATCGGTGATTTTGAGCTGCACCAGGTCGCCGATTGTCGCCTGGCCGGCGGTGATATAGACCTGGCCGTCGATATCGGGGGCCTGCCGGCTGCTGCGTCCGCGCAACAACAGGTCGGTCTCTTCGCTGTACCCCTCGATCAGCACCGGTTCACAGCGGCCGACCAGGGCCCGGTTCTTGCGAAAGGAGACCCGCGCCTGGGCCTTCATCAGTTTGGTGTAGCGGGCTTTTTTGACCCGTTCCGGGATCTGCCCGGGGAGGCTGGCCGCCGCCGTCCCCTCTTCGCGGCTGTAGCGGAAGACTCCGACCCGCTCGAAATGCCCTTCGTTGACAAAGTCGAGCAGGCGCTGGAACTGCTCCTCGGTCTCGCCGGGGAAGCCGACGATGAAGGAGGTGCGCAAGGTGATCTCGGGGATATGGTGGCGGATACGGGCAAGCAGGGCTCGGATGCCGGCCTCGTCGACCCGCCGGTTCATCATCCCGAGGATGGTATCGTCGATATGCTGCAAAGGGAGATCGAGGTACTTGCAGATCTTCGGCTCGTCGGCCAGCAGCTCCAGCAGCTCATCGGTAATGCCGTCCGGATAGGCATAGAGCAGGCGCAGCCACTGCAGCCCTTCGATCCGCACCAGCTGTTTGAGCAGCACTTCCAGGCGGCTGCCGTCGCTGCGGTCGGCGCCAAAGGCGGTGATGTCCTGGGCGATCAGGTTGACTTCCTTGACCCCCTCCCCGACCAGCCGCCGCACTTCGGCAGTCACCGAATCGATGGTGCGCGAGCGCAGGACGCCGCGCAGCTGCGGGATGATGCAGTAGGAGCAGTGATTGGCGCACCCCTCGGCAATCTTCACGTAGGTCGTGTAAAAAGGGGAGGACTTGACCCGGGGGGTGTTGTGGTCGTAGAGGTAATCGGGAGCCCCGACGGCCTCCATGACTTCCTTCCGGCCGTCGAGGGCATCGAGATACTCGAGGATGCGCGCCGCGTCGCCGGTCCCCATGAACAGGTCGACCTCCGGCAGCTCCCGGGCCAGATCGTCCCGGTAGCGCTGCGGCAGGCAGCCGGTGACGATCAGGTGACGGCAGCGCCCCTTGGTCTTGTAGTCAGCCACCTCGAGGATCGTCTCTACCGACTCCTCCTTCGCCTCCTTGATGAAGGAGCAGGTGTTGACGATGATGATATCGGCCTGCGCCTCATCGGTGATGATTTCGAACCGCTCCGCCGGCAGATGCCCCAGCATAACCTCGGCATCCACCAGGTTTTTCGGGCAGCCCAGGCTGACCAGGCTTACTTTTCGCTTCATAAGGCTCGATGTCTCGAAAGAAGGGGTGCGAAGCAGGATTACGCGCGCATGTTGACGAACTGCAACTCGACGCCGAAGTCTTTACCCTTGAGCAGTTGGATGGCGGTTTGCAGATCGTCGATCTGCTTGCCGGTAACCCGCAACTGATCTTCCATGATCTGCGCCTGCACCTTGAGCTTGGCGTCTTTGATCTCCTTGATCAGCTCCTTCCCCTTTTCCTTGGAGATCCCCTGCACGATGGTCACCTTCTGGCGTACCGCACCGCCAAAGGCCGGCTCCTTCTTGCCGAAGTCGAGGTTTTTGGCGGAAATCCCGCGGCGCACCAGTTTCCCCTTGAGGATATCGACGACCGCCTGCAATTTGTAGTCGTCGGCCGCCAGGATCATGATGGCGTCATTTTCGAGGGTGATCTCGTTCTTGCTCCCCTTGAAATCGAAACGTTGGCCGATCTCCTTGGCGCTCAGGTTGACGGCGTTATCCACCTCCTGCAAGTCGACCTTGGAAACAATGTCAAAACTGGGCATGGACCTCTCCTGAAACGATGAGCCGGGAAAAAGGATCTGGAAGGTCTCCTATAGCATGAAACCATTCCGCAGTGCTACCCCCTCGGGGCAGGCCAGCATCGGGCGGAGCTAAAATCCGATCCCCTGGGCCGCCGGGCGGACCACCTCGACCCCCGGTGGG
>JACZKF010000578.1 GCA_014860175.1 Desulfuromonadales bacterium
CCTTGACCCAGGGGGTAGCTGCCCCGGCGGCGGCTGGCCACCAGGTCGCCAGGGCTTGCGGCAGCAGCGAGAGCTGCGGGATCTGAACATCGACGAAAGCCGGAGCCTGGCCGGCGCCGACCAGGATGGTCCCCATTCCCAACTCCTTGGCCGTGGCCAGATTGGCGGCCGAATCTTCCACCATCAGGCAGTTCTCCCCGGCCAGAGACAGATGTTCGAGAACTTTACGGTAAGGGGCCTCGTGCGGCTTAGGGAGGTAGGAGGCGACCCGGATATCGAAGATCTCCTCGAACACCCCCTGCAGTCCGAGAACCCCCAGCACCCGGTCGGCATGACCGCGCGAGCCGTTGGTGAAGACCGCCCGCCGCACCGGCAGCGCCTGCAGCATCTGGCGCAAACCGAGGTCGGCGCTCAGCCGGCCGGCGACGTCGACATCGTGGACATACTCCAGGTAGTCCTCGGGATCGACCCCCCAGTGCCGGATCAATCCCCCCAGGGTCACCCCGTAGTCGGCCCAGTAGCGCCGCCGCAGCCCGTCCACGTCGGCGACGGGAATGCCCACCACGTCGCACATATAGCGATTGATCCGCTGGTCGATGAGGGAGAAAAGCTCGCGTTCCGGCGGATAGAGAGTGTTGTCGAGGTCAAAGAGAATCGCTTTCACTGTGGGTCGTACTCCCCCTGGCAGATCTGTACCGCCGGCCCGGTCATGAACACCTGGCCGTCGGCGGCCCATTCCAGTTCGAGATCGCCGCCGCGCAGATGATTGACCACCTGCCGGCCGGTGCGGCCGGTGAGAACGCCGGCAACGGTCACCGCCGAGGCACCGGTGCCACAGGCCAGTGTCTCGCCGGCCCCGCGCTCCCAGGTGCGCTGGCGCAGTTCGCCGGGGGTGATCACCTCGACGAACTCGACGTTGGTGCGCTGGGGGAAGAGCGGATGGCGCTCGATGATGGAACCGTATTTTTCCACCGGGAACTCCGCCACCCGATCGACAAAGATCACGCAGTGGGGATTGCCCATGGAGACGGCGGTGATCTCGAAAGTACGGTCGAGCACCTGCAGTGGCTCGGCCACCACCTGGGCTCCAGGGTCTCCGGTCATCGGAATCTCCCCCCGGGTCAGTCGCGGCCGCCCCATGTCGACCCGCACCTGGTCGACCCGGTTGCGGGCATTGACGCGCAACTGCACGGCCTTGATGCCGGCGGCGGTCTCCACGGCAATCTCCCGGCGGGGGACCAGGCCGTGGTCATAGGCGTACTTGGCGACACAGCGGATGCCGTTGCCGCACATCTCCGCTTCGCTGCCGTCGGCATTGAACATGCGCATGCGCACGTCGGCCACCGTCGAGGGGAGGATCAGGATCAGGCCATCGGAGCCGATGCCGAAATGGCGATCGCTGATCTCCACCGCCAGGCGGCTGGGGTCCGCCACCGACTGATCGAAACCGTTGATATAGACATAATCGTTACCGGCCCCGTGCATTTTGACGAATTTCATGGCTGGAGAACCCTTTCTCCCGGATCGGCAGTGCCGGGAGGTCAAAGTATAGTCGAAGTTTCCGGTCAGCCACAAGGGGCGGCCGGCAGTTGACCTGATCGGGCCCCTCACGTATCATCCAGAAACAATCATTAGTAAAGGAGGTCTTCCGGCATGGCTTTTAACCTGAAAACGAAACTGTGGATGACCGGCGCCCTGGAATGGTGGGGGATGATCGGCAATGAGGATGTTTACCTGGGTACCCGCGAGTTCCCCAACCCGCCGGAGGAGGGGGATGAATGGACGGTGCGCAAGACCCGCGAGCGGTTCAAGATCGTCGATGGGGAGGTCTGTCGGCTCGGCCGGGACGACACCCCTCTGGAGCCCTGGGAGGTCCCCTGAGATGGCGCTGGAAATCGTCCAGATTCAGGCTGGGGCGATGGCCAACTTTTCCTATCTGCTCTGGTGCCCGGCCACCCGCCGGGGAGCCGGGGTCGACCCCTCCTTCGCCCCCGAGGCGCTGCTCGAAGCGGCCCGTCAGCGCCAGGTCACCCTTGAGCTGCTGATCAATACCCATGGTCACCGGGACCATATCGCCGGCAATGACGCCGTGCTGCAGGCGACGGGCGCCCGCCTGGCCGCCCACCCGGCCGACCTGCCGCAGGCCGACCTCCCCCTCGCCGACGGGATGCGACTGACGGTGGGGATGGAGCAGCTGGTGGTTCTGCACACCCCGGGGCACACCCCGGGCTCGATTGCGCTGCAGCCGCCGGGAGCCGTCCTGACCGGCGACACCCTGTTCGTCACTTTCGTCGGCCGCGCCGACCTGCCGGGCAGCGACCCCGAGGCGCTTTTCCACAGTCTGCGCCGCCTGGCTTCCCTCCCTGCCGAGACCCGGGTCTTCCCAGGCCACGACTACGGCCCGCAGCCGGTCTCGACCATCGGCTTCGAGCAACAGCACAACCCTTACCTGCAATGCCCTGATCTGGAGAGCTTTCTGCGCCTGCGCCTTGGCTGAGTGCCCGGAGCTGGAGCCGTTCAGCCCGCCTCTGCCGCCGCTGCGCCCCTTTCCTTCACCCGCCGGTCGACCGATTTGGACTCGGCCAGGGAGATCACCCGGGTTCCGGCCAACCGATCGTTCCACCCCCGCCCCTGGGCGTCAAAGAAGATGAGCAGATAACCGAGCCCGGCGGTGGCCAGCGACAACAGCCCACCGGTGGTGCGCAAAAACGCCTGCGAAAAGAGCAAAGGCTCCTGCTCCTGGCCAATCACCCGCAACTGGAAGAACATCTTGCCGGGGGTCTGCCCAAGGAGGAAATGGAACAGGGTGAAATAACCGAAACAAAGACAGAAGAGAACCAGAAAGTAGACCGCCAGGAGATCGATAAAAGAGGCGGCGATGGAGCGCGTACCCCCCAGAGTGATTTCCGCCGCCAGGACAAAGATCACGAAAATCAGCCCGAGGATGAACAGATCAGCCAAGCCGGCGCCCCAGCGGGAGAGCAGACGGGGGCGGCCAGCGCCGTTTTCGGCAGCGGGAGTGACCTCTTCGGCCAGTCTCTGGGCGCTGGGGTGCTCCGACCGGGGAGGGAGCTCTTCTGCCGACTCTGGCGCGGCGGCAGACCACCCGAAGGGGAGATCACCGGCTGGCAACGGAGGAAGTTCCGGCAGGGTTCCCGGCGCCAGCGGGTCAGCATCGAAACCGAGCGCCGCACTCCCCTCCTCACCGGCAACGCTGCACCCCGCCCGCCACGGCTGGCCCCCCGCTTCCGCTTCCGGCTCCGCTCCGAGGTCGGCCGGCACCGACGGGGCAAAGGCGAAGTCATCCTCGTCGTCGGCCAGCGGCGACTCGAGACCGAACTCGGTCAACTCGGGGAGGTCGTCGTCAAAAGGGGCGAAGCTAGGCGCCTCATCCGGGGGGGAGAAGGGGTCGAGAAAGAGTTCCAGCTCCCCGTCGGGCTCGGCGTCAGCAGTTCCCGGCGACCCGGCACCGGCATCTTCTTCTGCTTCCGGCGGGGAGGCCACCGACCACTGCTCCTCCCAAGAGGGAAATGCCGGGGCAGAGGCGGCGGCTGGGGGGGAGACTGCAATTTCGGAGCGGTCGGGGTCTGCCTCGGTGAAGAACGCCAACGGCTCCTGCACCGGAGGCGCGCCCCCACCGACCGGGAACAAGAGGCTGCCCAAACCGAGGCGCTGTTTGTGCTCGCTGAGATCGCTTGCGCACTTTTTGCATTTGGGCAACGAATCAAAGCTGGTATAGCCGCACTTGGGGCATTTCATGGGCGCTCCTTCCAGGGGGAGTTTAATCCAGGGCGGCCAGGGCCCCCAGATCGCCATACAGAAACTGCAAGATGCTTGCCATCGAAAAGCCAGCCGTCTCGCTGCGCAGGATACGGGGGCCAAAGGCCACCGACTGGAAACCGGCCGCCCGGGCGGCAGCGATCTCCGCGGCCGAGAACCCCCCTTCCGGCCCGACCAGAATCGCCGCGGCGGCGGGGGGTTGCGCCGGGAGCAAAGTCGCCAGCGGCCGGCTCTCCTCTTCCCAGAGCACCAGCCGCAGCGGCTCGCGGCACTGGTCGAGGGCCGCCGCCAGCGGCAGAGGGGGGGAGAGGTGAGGCAGGACCGGTCGCCGGCACTGGCGAGCCGCTTCCTGCACGATCTTCTCCCAGCGCCGCAGTCGCGCCTCCCCTTGCCCGCGGGGGGTGGTTACGCTGCGCCCGGCCAGCACCGGCACAAAGGAAGTGATGCCGAGTTCGGTCCCCTTTTGCAGGACCAACTCCATCTTGTCCCCCTTGGGGAGCGCCTGCAGCAGGCGGATGGGGAACGCGGTCTCGGGCTGCTGCCAGCGGGCCACGACCCGGGCCGTGGCAGTGCGGCGGGAAACCGCCGTCAGTCGGCAGCGGCAGATCGCTCCCCGACCGTCGAGCAGCAGGAACTCCTCCCCGACCGGCCGCCGCAAGACGGTCACCAAATGATGGACGACCTCCTCGGGGAGAATGATCTCCTGCGGCGCCAGGATTTCGGCAGTGACGAAGAAGCGATGCATCAGGGTTTGCGGAAAAGCAGGCAGGACCACTCGTCGAGACGGCTGATCGCCGGCCCGAGCAGCCCCAGGGGGGCGAACCCGGTCTCCACCAGCGCCTCTTTCTCCTGCAAAATGCCGGAGAGGACGAGAGTGCCGCCCGACTCCAGGCGGCCGACCAGCTCGGGGCCCAGGCGGACCAGTTCCTCGGCCAGGATGTTGGCCAGGATCAGCTGAAAACCCCCTTCCAGCAGCTGCAACGGCCGCTGCGTCACTTCGACCTGACCGGCCACGGCATTGGCCGCGACGTTCTCCCGGGCCGTAACACAGGCTTGCGGATCGATGTCGCAGGCGAGCACCCGCTCGGCGCCCAAAGCGGCGGCCGCAATGGCCAAGATACCCGACCCGGTCCCCACATCGAGGACCCACCGAGGCGGCGACTGGCCGTCGAACAGCGCCGCCACCGCCTCCAGGCAGAGACGGGTGGTCCCGTGGGTGCCGGTGCCGAAAGCCATTCCGGGATCGAGCACCACCACCGCTTCCTCCCCGAGGGGGAGGTACTCCTCCCAGGTGGGGCGCACGACCAGGCGCCGGCCAAAACGGGTGAGGGTGAAATTCTGTTTCCACCCTTCGGCCCAATCCTCCGTCCGCAGCGGCAGCACCTGCAGCGACTCGAGGTCGAGCCCAGGGAGCGCCGAGGAGAGCTCCTGCAACCGAACCGCGACCATTTGCCGCAGCCGGGGCGACTCGGCGGCGGCAAAAAAGGCGCGCAGCCGATACCCCTCCACCGGCACCTCGTCGGGGTCAGGGGGGATGAAGGTGTCGAGCTGTCGCTCTTCGACGATCAGGCCGGTACACCCGAGTTCGTCCAGGGCAGCGCTGATCAGATCGACGCCGCCAGCCGGCACGCGGAGGCGGATTTCAGTCCACTCTTGGTCCATGGCGCCTGTGTAACAGAGGCGCCGGGGGAAAGCAATAAAAACCTTGACAAGAGGGGGTGAATCGGATTTAATCCGGCCTCCCACTCTAATGAGCTATTACTATTTGTGGTATTTTCCTCTCCAATATTTTCTGTGGATGATCCCAATCGCCCGTTCGGCGGTGGCAAATAAGATTAAAAATTTTCCTTGCACCTAAAAACAAACCTGCTACACTCCCTACAGGTTTCTCATTAGGAAAGCTATGCCGGCCCAGCAGCTCGTATTTCTCCTGTCCGACGCCACCGGAGAGACGGTCGAGAAAATCGTCATGGCCGCCTTGACCCAGTTCCGGGACCGGCTCGTGCGGCTCAAGCGGATCAGCAATGTCCGCACCAAGAACCAGGTCTACGAGGCGCTGGATGAGGCGTTGGCCCAGAGGGCCCTGGTGGTCTACACCATCGTCAACCGTGATCTGGCCCAACTGGTGCACGATGAGTGCGACTCCCTCGGCCTGCCGAGCATCGACCTGATCACCCCGCTGCTGATGCGGCTGTCGGAGTTCTTCGGGCTGTCGCCCGGCCAGACGCCGGGCCTGCTGCACGGCATGGACGAGGAGTACTTCCGGCGGGTCGATGCGATCGAATTTACGGTCAAACACGACGATGGCCAGGAGGTGCGCAATCTGCACAAGGCGGATCTGGTCCTGGTCGGGGTTTCCCGCACCAGCAAAACGCCGCTGTCGATCTACCTGGCGCACCGCGGCTGGAAGGTCGCCAATGTCCCGCTGGTCCAAGGGATTGAACCACCGGCCGAACTGTTCCAGATCGACTCGGCCCGGGTGGCGGGACTGGTGATCGACCCCGAGCGCCTGGTGGAGCTGCGGGCTTCGCGCCTGCGCAATCTCGGTCAGGATCCACGGGCCGCCTATGCCGATTTCGACCAGATCGAGGAGGAACTGCGCTATGCCCGCAAACTGTTTCGTCGCCACCCCTGGGTGGTGGTGGACGTGACCGGCAAAGCCGTAGAGGAGACCGCCAACGAGGTCCTGGTCAAGCTCAAGCTCAAGTAAAACCGAACCGCCGATACTATCGATCACGCAGGAGAGAAAGGGAGAGACGCTCATGAGCAATCGAATTCTGGTCGTCGAAGATGAGAAAAAAGTCGCCAGCTTCATTAAGCGGGGGCTGGAAGAAGAGGAGTTTCAGGTTGACGTCGCCTATGACGGCGAAGAGGGGCTGTACATGGGGGAGACCAACCCCTACGACCTGATCCTGATGGATATCATGCTGCCGAAAATGGACGGCCTGAGCGTCGTCAAGGAGCTGCGCAAGCGGGATGTCCATACTCCGGTCCTCTGCCTGACCGCCAAGGATGCGGTGGAAGACATCGTCTCCGGCCTTGACGCCGGCAGCGATGACTACCTGACCAAGCCCTTCGCCTTTGCCGAACTTCTGGCCCGGGTCCGCTCCTTGCTGCGGCGTGGGCAGAAAGACCGGGGTGCCGAAATCCGCTTTGCCGATCTGCGCCTCGACCCGGTGGGGCACAAGGTCTGGCGTGGCGACAAGGAGATCGAACTGACCGCCAAGGAATACGCCCTGATGGAGTACTTCATGCGTAATCCGAACCAGATCCTGACGCGGACCATGATCGCCGAACATGTCTGGGATTACACCTTCGACTCCTTTACCAACATCATCGACGTCTATGTCAACTATCTGCGCAAAAAAGTGGATCGGGACTACGACAAGAAACTCATTCACACGGTGCGAGGTGTCGGCTACGTGTTGAAGGAGGACTAATTGTTTTTCAGCTCCATCCGCTTTCGCCTGACTCTCTGGTACTCGCTCACGCTGGCCGTCCTTCTGGCGGCCAGCGGCGTCTTCTGGCATGGGTATCTGTCGCGCAGCCTGCTGCGGCAGATGGATGAAAAGCTGCTGGCCGTCGCCCAGGACGTGCGCTACTTTCATCGGGAAGTGGCGCCACCGGCCGGCGACGAACACTGCCCGGGGCTGGAGGGTTTCGTTCTCCGGCACGACGGGACTGAATTTGTGCAGATCCTCGACGAGACGGGGAAGATCGCCTGCACCAGCAGCAACATGGACTCCTTCCGACTGCCTCTGAGCCCGGCGGCCCAGCTGCATGTGCGGCATGGCGCCACCTACTTCGAGACGGTCAGCGGGCTTCTCCCCTCTCCCCTGCGCCTGCTCAGTTTCCCGGTGATCGAAGATTCTCACCTGGTCGACATCATCCAGGTAGGGGAGAGCCAGGCGGTCATGGCCCACACCTTGGGCGATCTGCGCCAGACCTTCCTGGTCTTCAGTCCTCTGGCCCTCCTTATCCTGATTGTCGGCGGCTGGTATCTGGCCGGCCAGGCCCTGGCGCCGATGGCCCGGATGGCCCGGGCCGCCCGCCAGGTCACGGCGGAGAACCTCTCCCAGCGCCTGCCGGTGGAACATCCCGGCGACGAGATCGCCATGCTGGCGGAAAACGTCAATGCCATGCTGGCCCGGTTGGAAGAATCTTTCCGCCGGATCCGCCAATTCTCCGGCGATGCGTCCCATGAGCTGCGCACCCCTTTGGCCATCCTGCGGGGCGAAACCGAAGTCACCTTGCGCTGGGCCCGGGATCCGGAAGAGTACCGGCGCACCCTGGAGTCAAATCTCGAAGAGATCAGCCGCATGGGACGGATCATCGAGGACCTGCTGACGCTGGCCAAAAGCGATGCCGGCGAACTCCCTCTGGAAATTCGCGAACTCAGCCTCAGCGACCTGCTGCAGGAGCTCTACCTGCAGGGAAATACCCTCGGCGAGAGCAGGTCGATCGCGGTCAAGCTGCGGTTGGAGGTCACGGAAGAGATCCGTATCCGCGGCGACGAGCTGCGGCTGCGGCAGATGTTCCTCAACCTGATTGCCAATGGGATTAAATACACCCCGCCTGGGGGGGAGGTGGAGATCTGCCTGGCGGTCCGGCAGGAGGAGGCAGTGGTCAGCGTCCACGATACCGGCATCGGTATCCCCCCCGAACACCTCCCCCATATCTTTGACCGCTTCTACCGCATCGACAAGGCCCGCAATCGGGCCGATGGCGGCACCGGCCTCGGCTTGGCGATCAGCAAGGGGATGGTCGAAGCGCATGCCGGCCGCATCACCGTCGCTTCCACCCCCGGCAAGGGGAGCACTTTCACCGTGTTCCTCCCCCTGCAGGGGCCCGAGCGCCCCATCCGGCCGGCCTAGTGTCCCATGCGGTTAATTCCATACATTAATTCTGGCCCTTTTGCCGCCTGACTTCGTTGCGTCTCCTCGGCTTAGCTTTGGCTAGGCCTGCGTCGACGCGCCTTGCCAGCCGGCAAAATTGCTCAGAATTATCTGAAAGGACTAACCGCACGGGACACTAGGTCGGCGCCATTCGAGAAGTTGCGTTGGCAGCAACGAAGCCCCGACCATCCGGCCGGGGCTTCGTTGCTGGTGAGAGGGGAGCGGGTGTTATTTCCCCGTGGCGCCAAACTTCGCCTGCTTGACCACCATGTCGACCACCGGCAGCTGCGGAACCTCCTTCAACCCATAGATCGCCTCCAGGTTGATATCCGCCGGGACCGCCGCCAGCAGGGCCTCGGCCACCCCCTGGGGCGCTTGGCGATAGCGCAGCTTGGCCTCGATGGTCAGGCTCTTCCCTTTGGCCAGGGGAGGGATGCCGTAGAAGACATCTTTATACCCCCGCGGGGGGATGGTGTCGTGGCGAGAGAAGGCCGTGACCACCCAGGGGTCGATGGCGAAATGGAAATTGTCTCCCATCCCCTCGGAATTGAATTCGCGGGTATGCTCAGGGAGCTCCCCCTTGTCGGTCAGCGTGCCGCTGCTCATCAGGACTTCCCCCTGATCCCCCCGGGCAACCACCTCCAGCCACATCTGCCGGACGTTGGTCAGCGACGTGGGGAGATTGTGACCGGCCCGCAGATTTCTCACCCGCACCAGAACTTCGGCCAATCGACCGTCCCGGTAGACCGGAGAGAGCTCCAGGTCGGCGGCGGCCTTCAGGCGGTCGACCGACATGGTGTACTTCTTTTCGATGCTGGCGGCCAGCTCCGGATCGCCGGCCTTGGTGGCGGCCGCCTGCGCCAAGTAGTAAAGCAGGTAGTTGGCACCGTTGAAGTAGTGCCGGTATTCCCCTTTTTGCGGCCGGACCATGTCGTTGGCCGAGCGCAGGAAGGCATCGGTGTCGACCATGTGGCAGTCCTGGCAGAGGATCGAGCGCTGGGCGTAGGGGCCATGCTTCCATTCCAGGTAGGTGGCTTCCAGGGGGAAGTGGGCTTCGTAATGGTAGACCTGATGGCAGGAGGCGCACAGCTCGGCCCGCAGGTGCAGGGGGGACTCCACACAGTCGTGAAAGCCGCCGCCACACCCCTCGTAAGAGGGGAGCGGGCCGTGCTTGAGCAGGGTCACCCCTTGCTCCGTCTCCACCCCCGGGGTCAGGATCATCGAACCGTTCTCCGGCTCCCGGGAGGGGGTCTGCCAGTGGGTCACGCCGCTGACCGAATGACAGATGTCGCAGGAGACCCCGGCCAGGGCCATGGGGCTGAGGCCGGTGATGCCCGGCCCCTTGATTTCACCGGTCACCACCCCGGCCGCCGAATGGCACCCTTCACACTGGCGGGTGACCTCATGGCCGACCGCCTTGAACCCCTTGTTCAGCTCCCCCTGATAGACCGGGTCCTGAAACGCCAGATGGTGTACCGAACCCTGCCACTGCGCGTACTGCTCCGGATGACAGCCACCGCAGGTCTCCGGCGGGGTGAATTCGGCCTTCGACTTCTCCCATTTGAGCAAAGAGGGGTAGTAGGGGTAAAACTCCCGGTCCACCTCGAAGTAGCTCGCGGCCCCCGCTGCCGAAGCCATCGCCATGCCGGCCAGAACGGCCGCCAACCAGAGTCTGCCACGCAGTTGCATCGTCTGCCTCCTTTGGCCTGCGAATAACCATCGAACGGCCCCTCGCGAGGGACCAGTGGTCAAATTTACCCCACTCTCACTTAGTGTCAATTCTTTCCCATTAAAATCTTTTGCCGGTCGAGAGGGGGAACATCCTGTGTTAAACTTATTCGTCATTTCCCTTGGAGGTCGCATGGCTGCCACACTCTCTCCCGGTCGGGATCGACCCCCCCGGCCATGAGGTCGGTCTTTTTCCCGCGCCTGGTCAATGGACCGTTTGGCGATCCCGCCCTTTATGTGCACCTGGCCCATCGGGGCGAGGCGCTGCTGTTTGACTGCGGCGACCTGCATTCGCTGGCGCCGCGGGAGATCCTGCGGCTGCAGTCGATATTCATCTCCCACGCCCACATTGATCATCTGTGCGGTTTCGATCTGCTGCTGCGCCACTTTCTCTACCGCGACCGGCCGCTGCGGCTATGCGGCCCACCGGGGTTGATCGACCGCCTGGAGCACAAGCTGGCCGGTTACACCTGGAACCTGGTTGAGGGGTATCCGCTGGAGCTGGTGGTGGCCGAGTGGGGGGAGCCGCAGGGGCGACAGGCGCTCTTTCGCGCCGCCCGGGGTTTTCGCCGGGAAGAGGAGACCGCCATCTCGTTTCCCCAGGGGGCGATGCTGGCGACCCCCGATTTCCGGGTGCGGGCGGTCTCCCTCGAGCATGGCGACATCCCCTCCCTCGCCTATGCGCTGGAGGAAACCCTGCATGTGGCCATTCACAAGGATGCCCTGGCGGCTTTCGGTTATCGGCCCGGCCCCTGGCTGACCCGGTTCAAGGAGCTGGTGCGGCGCCCCGCCTCGTCAGAGCAGCCGGTTCGGGTACCGCTGGTCGGCGGCGGGGAGGCCTGCCGTCCCCTGGGGGAGCTGGTGGCGACGATTGCGCATCTGGAACGGGGGATGAAGATCGTCTATGTCACCGACGCCAGCCCCAGTGAGGAAAACGCCGAGAAGATCGTGGCGCTGGCGGCGGACGCCCACCTGCTGGCCATTGAGGCGACCTTTGCCGATCAGGATCTGGACCGCGCCCGCACCCGCAATCATCTGACCGCCCGGCTGGCGGGGGAGTTGGCCCGCCGGGCCGGCGCCGCCCGCCTCCTGGTGTTTCACCATTCGCCCCGTTACCAGGACCAGCCCCAGCGCCTGGGCGAAGAGGCTCTCCAGGCGTTTCAGGCCACCGGCGAGCCCGGCGGCGGTTAACCGGGCGGACCGGGGCACCCCGGCCGTCAAAACTGCGCTAAAGCACAGTGCTTTACGCTGGTATTCCATGGTATCGTGCCCCATGCGCCTGGCTCTCAAACATCAAATCCTGCTCGCCCCGGCGGCCGTCCTGCTGTTGATGACCCTTCTGCTCGGTTTTCTCCAGTACAACTACTGGGATCTGTCGGTCAAGCGGCAGGAGCAACGGCGTCTGGGGAACCTGTTCATTGCTCTGGCCGAGGCCGATCTCGCCTCCCAGCGGATGTATGGGCTGGTCCTGCGCCTGTCGGGGGACCGCCTGGTCGATATCAGCCGGCTGGAGGAGATCGCTCAGCTCTACCATCACCTGGAAGGGGCGGTACAACGCATCCTCCACTACATGCCGCTGTCCGAGAGCAGCCGGGCCGTGCTGCGCCAGGCGGTCGACGATCTCAACCCCGAGCTCGGGTTCGACATCGATCGCCTGCTCGGCGCCCTCTCCCTGCTGCGCCCACAGCTGGTCAGCCTGGCGGGAGTCGTGCAGCAGCAGCGGGAGAAGCTGCGCGATGTCCACAAGGACGACATCGACGCCCTGGTCGCCCGCACCGCCTTCGTTTCCATCGTCGTCCTCGGCGTCGCCATTCTTCTGGGGATCCTCCTCTCCCTCGCCTTTGCCCGCCGGATTCAGCGCCGCCTGCAGATGCTCTCCGACAGCGCCGGGCGTATTGCCCGAGGCGATCTGGCGCCACTGCCGGCGCCGCGCCAGGTGCGCGACGAACTGGACGATCTGGCGGTGTCGATCAATCACATGACCGACCGGCTGATTCGGGTGGTCAGCACCGAAAAGCTGCTGGAAGGGGCGGAGGAGGAGCGGCGGCGGCTGGCCATGGACATTCACGATCAGACGCTGGCCGACCTCTCCTCGGTGCTGCGCGGCATTCAGGATCTGGCCGCCACCCCCCCGTGCCACAGTCACGCAATCAACCTGGAGGCCGAGTTGCAGCGGGCCATCGCCAATCTGCGCGAGGTGGTCGACAACCTGCACCCGCAGACGCTGGACATCCTCGGCCTGGGGGCGGCGCTGCAGTCGCATCTGGAGCATCACCTGGCCAAGGGGGACCTGCCGGAATATCATTTTCACTGTTCCCCCTCCATCGAGGAGCTCCCGTTGAGCCGCGTCGCCCGCCTCTCCCTCTACCGGATCGCCGTCGAGGCGATTCACAATGTCATCAAACATGCCGGCGCCAACCGCTACGAGGTGGGGCTGGACCGGCGTGAAAGTTCCCTGGTGCTGGCGATCGAGGATAACGGCCGCGGCTTCGACCCGCAAAATGCCAACGGCGGCCGCGGCCTGAACAATATCCGGGAACGGGCCCGGGCGATCGGTGCCGTGGTCGACTGGGGGCCGTCGCGGTTTTCTTCCGGCACCCGGTTCGAACTCGTCCTGCCGATCCCCGGTCGGCCCGCAGCGGGGTAGTGCATTGAAGACACTGAGCATTCTGATTGCCGAAGATAACCCGCGGGATGTCGATTTTCTCGAAGGGGTTCTCAGTTCCTGGGAGATCCCCTGCCGCATCGAACGGGTCCACAACGGCCAGCTGGCGCTGGAGCTGGCGCTGAAGATGGAGCTGCCGCTGGTGGTGAGCGATATCCAGATGCCCCAACTCAACGGCATCGAATTTGCCCGCCTGCTGTGGCAGCACAAACCGGCGGCGCGCATCGTCTTCTGGAGCCAGTTCAAGGATGAGATGTATGTGCGGGCCCTGGCCCGCATCGTGCCGCCGGAGACGGTCTACGGCTATATTCTCAAATCGAATTCCCGGGAACGGATCGAGGGGGCGATCCGCACCGTGCTGCTGGAGGAGCAGTGCTGGATCGATCCGGAGGTGCGCAAAGTGCAGGGTCGGACCGGTCACAGCCAGACCGCTCTTTCCGATATCGAATTCGAAGCGCTGGTCGACATCTCCCTCGGCCTCACCGACAACCTGATCGCTGCCCGCCGCTATCTCTCCCGCCGGGGGGTGCAAAGCCGCCTCAATTCCCTCTACAACAAACTGGGTCTGGATCACGACCAGTTCCAGCACGACAAGGTCGGCGACGCCTTTAATCTGCGTAACCGGGCGGTATCGGTCGCCCTGCGACGGGGACTGATCAACGCTTTCGAGTTGGAGCAGGGGGAAGAGGATCTGCAGGGGTGGCTGCGCAAATTCAAGGCGGGACGAGGCTAGCTCCCGCAGCGACCTTTCGGAAGGATGAAAAGCCCGGTGCTCCCGGGCTTTTCCTGTTTCGCCGCCGCCTCACCACGAAGGGCTGAAAGTCCAGTACTTGGAGAAACCATCCACCGCCGCCAGCCAGCTGCCGTCGCCGAGCAGGTGGGCATCGAGATGGTGCATCCCGTCGCGATTCCAACCGAGGCCGCTGGCCGCCAGTACCGGCTCCTCGATCGGCTGCTCCCGGTAGCTGTGCGGCGTCAGCTCGGTGATCTCAAAAGCCAGCACCCGATGGCCGTACCAGGGAAGCCCGTCCTGGGCAAAGCGCAGCAACCGCCCGTTGGCCTCGATCACCCGGCCAGCCGGCCGGGTCCGGCTCAGGTCCTCGCGCAGCAAGGGGCTGCGGGGATGCTCCTGCCAGGGGCCGGTCAGCGACTCGGCATGATAGAGCACCAGACTGTGCTTGGCTCCCCGGGCAAACAGCCACCAGCGGCCGTCCCGATGCAGCAGCGTCGGGTCGGAGAGCCGATCGCCGGTCAACAGGCGGCCGACCGGTTCCCAGCGGCGGGGAAAATCGCTGGCCCGGTAGAGGCGCACTTCCCGGGCGGCAATGCTCTCGGGGACCATGTAGATCTCCCCTTGCCAGGCAAAGACAAACGGGTAGGAGAGATGGATCGCCTCGGCCAGGACGATCCCTCCGTACTGCCAGGAGCGGCCGTCGCTGCTGGTGGCCAGACCGATTTCACCCCGGCCGCTGCGGCGGTTGAGAACTTCAAAAAACAGGTACCACTGCTCCTCATGGCGCAGCAGAAACGGGTCGGCGATGAACTCGGCCGGCACATCGGTGACCATTGCGGCGGAGAGGACCGGATGCTCCACCCCGGCCAGGGGGACGAGTTGCAGGGGAGAGTCGCCGGCAAAAAACGAGATCGCCCAGCGGTCTTTCTGCACCATGAAGGGGAATCGGCCGGTCCAGGTAAAGTGGGCGACGGCGACCAGCACGCCGGCCAGCAGCAAGACCTGAAACCCGCGCAGAAAATTTTTCATCCCGTCTTCTCCACCCCGGAGACCGCCGGCCGGGGGAAGTCGTTACCAACCAGGAGGGCGGAAAGCCGCTGGCGCAGCAGTTGAGCGACCCGGTCCCAGGAGAACAGCGCCTCCACCCGGCGCCGCCCGGCCTCGCCCATCGCCTGTCGCCGCGGCTCATCGCTGAGCAGGGCAATCACTGCTGCCGCCAACGCCGCCGGGTCACCCCGGGGGACCAGCAACCCGGTGCGGCCGTCCTCGACCACTTCCGGCAGGCCGCCGGAACGGGTTGCCACCACCGGCACCCCGCAGGCCATCGCCTCTGCCGGCGGCATGCCAAACGCCTCCTGGCACACCGAGGGGAAGACGAACAGGGCCGCCCGCCGATACAGGGGGAGCAGCTCCGCCTGAGGCAACCGCGGCAAAAAGGTAACCCGGTCGGCACAGGCGGCCGGCAGCTGCTGCTGCAGCTGGTGCAGGTAGCTATGGGCCCCGCCATAAAAGCGCCCGAGATCGCGCACCAGGGGGTCGGGGTCGACGCCAACGATAAATTCGCGGGGGGCGGGAACCTGGCTGCCGACCAGCAGCAGGCGCGCCGTGGGGACCGCCTGCAGAATGCGGGGGAAGGCATCCAGCAGCACATGCAGACCTTTTTCCGGAGAAATCCGGCTGATGAACAAGATCTCTCGGCCGCCCATCGGCACCGGTGCCGAAGCCGGCCGGAACAGCTCCAGGTCGACCCCGTTGGGCAGATCGTAGCAGCGTCCGGCAAATTGCGGAAATCGCCGCTGGATTCCTTCCACCAGGTAGCGGCTGCAGGCCGAGATGGCGTCGCAGGCCGCCAGGGAGCGCTGCAACCGATCCCGGTCGAGATGGGTGAGCCATTCGCAATGCATATGCAGGACGATCTTGGCCTGCGGATAGATCGCCCGTACCAGCGGGGCGAACTGGGGGAAGTTGGCCAGATGGACCACCTCGGCCCGCCGCTGCCGCAGATCCCAGGCCGCCCGCAGCAGGTAGCCGGCGTAATAGGCGCGGGAGAGATAAAAGGGGCGGCACGGATCGCTGGCCAAGCCGGCACGGCCGGCCACACGGCGCAACCGGGCGGTGAATTTCTGCCGGCGCTCGTCGCCGGCCACCGGCACCCCGACGAAGTCGGCGCCCCGATGGGTTTCGATCTGTACCCGGTCCTCGGCCGGACTGCGGGCATAGACGGTCACCTGGTCTTCGGCCGCCAAGCGCACCGCCAGATGGTAGTGCCACAAGCCGATGGAACTGCTGCGAAGCGGTTTGCCGTCCCGCGGCAGCAGGATATGTCCGAGCGGCTGATTGAGCAGGGCCAAGCGCATGTCAGCTCCCCTCCTTTCGCGGGCCGCTGACCGGGAGAATTCCCAACAGGCTGCGGGGGATGGTCCTCAGTTCCTTGCCCAGCCCCTGGCGATGCCACCAGAAGCGGCGGGCCACCTGGTACAGACAGCGCAGACGGGTCGTCGGCCGCAACTCGGCCTGCAGCACGCAGCAGGCGCTCTCGAAATAAAGGCGGCTGACCGGCAGGACGATACGCCGGGATCCTTTTGGATCGAACCAGGCGGCGACGGCCCGCGCATCGCCGTTGGCCCGCAGCGAAGTGGTGGGGTGATCGCGGCGGAAGAAGAGCTCCTGCGGAACCTCGCAGAACTTCCCAAGCAGCACCAGGTGGGCCAACAGCACCCGATCGGAGGCGTTATACGGCTCGATCAGCCGGGTTTTTCTTAACACGGACGCCCTCATCAGGCCGAACACCGCATTGCACTCCTCTCCGGCCCGAAACAGATAACGGCGCAGGCGCTCCGCCGGCGAGCTGTCAGTGAGGTCGAGATTGTCCTCGTAACGCTTCACCCGGTGACCGGAACCGTCGATAATCACCGTCTGCGGATAGGCCAGCACGGCCTCGGGGTTCGCCTCAAGGGCTTCGAGGCAGCGCTCGAGGAGAGTGGGGGCACACAGATCGTCGTGGGCCGCCCACTTGAAGAGCTCCCCGCGGGCCAGGGTGAAGACCCGGTTATAGTTGCCCGCCGCCCCCAGGTTGTGTTCGTTGCGAAAATAGCGGATACGGGGATCGCCGGCGGCGAAATCCTGGCAGATCTCCCGCGTCGGATCGGTGGAGGCATTATCGGAGATGATCAGCTCGAAATCACCATAGGTCTGGCGGCAGAGGGAATCAAGAGCCTCCTCCAGATACTTGGCGCCATTGAAAACGGGAAGACCGATAGTAACCCGAGGCATAACTCTCCTCCGCAGGGGCCGGGGGCCCGTCAGAGCGTCTCCACGGCCGGCTGCAACCCGAGCCGCTCCAGATGGGCAACGATCTCCCGGCGATAGATGGGATTCATCACCAGCACCAGATCCGGTGCCTGCACCGGCAGCTCTTCCGGCGCGATCACTCGCTGGCCGGTCCCCGGCAGATACTTCCCCTGTTTGTAGGGGTTGAGGTCGACCGCATGAGTGATGGCCCGGCCGCCGACCAGGTTGAGAAAGGTCACCCCTTTGGAACCGGCCCCCCAAATGACCGCCCGCCCCTGCCGTCGCTCCAGAGCGCCCAGACGCTGGCGCCAGAGCTCCAGACGGGAAGCGAATTGGGAAGCGAACCGCTCCAGGGAGGGACGGTCGGGCAGCACTGGAGAAGGCACGTCCCCCCCCCCGGCGGCGAGCGCCTCGATCCACAGGTACTGACCAGCAAAGGCCTCCTGGACCGCCAGCACCCGGAAACCGGCTCGGGTGAACGCCTCGGTCAGCGAATGGGCGCTGAAGAACGAGGGGTGCTCATAGATCAGGTCCCAGATCCCGGCGGCACTGATGGTGTGGGCAGCATTCGGCACTTCGAAGAAAACCGGCACCGGACGCCCCTCCAAGGCCAGACGTAGGCCACCCAGAAAGGCGACCGGGTCCGGCAGATGCTCGAGCACCTGTCGGCAGCAGACGAAATCAGGCTGCAGCCCCGCAGCGCGTTCCGGGGTAAACAGGTCGGCCACAAAGTCAAGATTCTCCTGTTGATTGCGGCCCGGCTCCCAGCTCGGATCGAAACCGGTCCCCAGGTTTTGTCCCAATTGGGCCAAGAGGCGGAGAAAATCGCCCTTCCCACAGCCGATCTCCAGAATGTGCCGCCCTCGCAGCTGGTATTTTTCGACCAGATAGCGGGCCAGAGCGAGGGCGTAGTCCTGAAACAGCGGGGAGAAGTGGAGTGAGTTTTCGTACCCCCCCTGATAATCCAGCCACTGCGGCACGAAAGCGCTGTTGCCGATGTGCCCACAGTCCGGGCAATCGACCAGATGCAAGGCGCCGCGGGGGGCGGCCAGCGCCGCCTGCCGGGTCGGCCACAGCCGATTGCAGTGCACCGGTACGGCGGCGAGTTCGAGCAGGGGGTGCAACTGCCGGCAACCGCAGACCGCGCATGGCGTAGCTGCCTTCGGCTCGTCCATCACGGGTCGGCCGGCGCAATCTACACGGTCCATATTTCCGGCTCCAGACCCAGCACCTTCAAGGTCGCGCTGATTTCTTCCCGGTAGACGGGATTCATGATGATCACCGCCTCGGGCGCCAGTTCGGGCAGAGCCTCGGGGGCGACAATGGGCAGACCGCTCCCTGCCATGTGAAAACCGTGCCGGTGCGGATTGATATCGACCACCGCCGACACCGCCTCAGGGTTCCCCAGCGCGGTAAGAAACGCCACCCC